>CAZIVE010000113.1:2502-4733 GCA_964542435.1 uncultured Parabacteroides sp. | reverse complement strand
CAGCAGGAGACTGCCGTTGTGGATAGAGACAATCTGATGAAATATATCACTCCGACAGACTTGAAAGCTTTTGGAATGATCCCTGAGATCATCGGTCGTCTTCCGATCCTTACCTATCTGAACCCGCTGTCACGTGACGCTTTGCGCAGAATCCTGACAGAACCTAAGAATTCAATTATCAAACAGTATATCAAGCTTTTTGCAATGGATGGTATCGAACTGACCTTCGATGACAACGTATACGAGTTCATTGTGGATAAAGCTATAGAATTCAAACTAGGTGCCCGTGGACTTCGGTCTATCGTGGAGATCATTATGATGGAACCGATGTTCTCTATGCCTTCGCAGAAAGACAAAACGAAGTTCCGCGTTACGCTTGCGTTCGCAAAAAGTGAATTTGAAAAATCAGATGTGAACCGGCTCCAGCTTGCCTGAAGTTTGATTCCTTCCACATACATCTATATATAATATCGTATGGCAAAAAAGAAAGATAGTTTGACCGAAGCGCTGAAACTTCATTTTGGTTTTGATACCTTCAAGGGAAATCAGAAAGCAATCATCGAGAATGTACTGGCTGGTAAGGACACCTTCGTGCTCATGCCTACCGGCGGCGGTAAATCTCTTTGTTATCAGCTTCCTTCATTGTTAATGGAAGGAACGGCTATTGTGATCTCACCCTTGATAGCTTTGATGAAGAATCAGGTGGATGCTATGCGTAACTTCAGTGAGGAAGATGGTGTCGCTCATTTCATCAATTCTTCATTGAATAAGTCGGCCATCGATCAGGTCAAAGAAGATATTTTGGCGGGGAAGACGAAGCTGCTTTATGTGGCTCCGGAGTCTCTGACCAAGGATGAGTATGTGGAGTTTCTACGGAATGTCAAGATTTCCTTTTATGCAGTCGATGAGGCTCATTGTATCTCCGAATGGGGACATGACTTCAGACCCGAATACCGTCGTATTCGTCCGATCATCAATGAAATCGGAAAACGTCCGCTTATCGCGCTGACTGCTACGGCAACGCCTAAAGTTCAACACGATATTCAGAAAAATCTTGGGATGATTGACGCGAGCGTCTTTAAGTCCTCGTTCAATCGTCCCAATCTTTATTATGAGGTTCGCCCGAAAGGACCGGATATTGACCGCGAAATCATCAAATTCATCAAGGCCAACGAAGGGAAATCCGGCATCATTTATTGTCTGAGCCGCAAGAAGGTCGAGGAGTTTGCAGACATCCTGAAGGCGAATGGTATCAAAGCCTTGGCTTACCATGCCGGAATGGATTCGGCTGTCCGCTCTGCCAATCAGGACTCTTTCCTGATGGAAAAGGTGGATGTGATTGTGGCAACCATCGCTTTCGGTATGGGTATTGATAAACCCGATGTACGTTATGTGATTCATTACGATATTCCCAAGAGCCTCGAAGGTTATTATCAGGAGACGGGACGTGCAGGACGCGATGGCGGCGAAGGCCAATGCATCGCTTTTTATGCCTACAAGGATTTGCAGAAACTGGAGAAGTTTATGCAGGGAAAACCCGTTGCTGAACAGGAAATCGGAAAACAGCTCTTGCTGGAAACGGCTGCTTATGCCGAGACATCCGTTTGCCGTAGAAAGGTGCTCCTTCATTATTTCGGCGAGGAATATCCTGAGGATAATTGCGGCAATTGTGATAACTGTCTGAATCCTAAAAAACAGATCGAGGCTGAAGAGCAGTTGAGCGCCGTGCTCGAAGTGATCAGCGCTCTGAAGGAAAAGTTCAAAGCCGATTACGTGATCAATATGCTCATTGGAAAACTGACTCCCGAGATTGAGTCTTTCAAACACAACGAGCTGGAGGTTTTCGGCAGCGGTCAGGACGATGATGAGAAGACATGGAATGCTGTTATCCGTCAAGCTTTGATCGGTGGATATCTGGTAAAAGATATTGAAAATTATGGTTTGCTGAAGATTACAAAGAGCGGACGCAATTTCATGAATAATCCTGTCTCTTTCAAGATAACGCTCGATAATAAGTTTGACGAGGATGAGGAGGAAATTCCACTTCGCGGTGGCGCTTCGTGTGCCGTTGATCCCGAACTCTATTCTATGATGAAGGACCTGCGCAAGAAGTTGTCGAAGAAGCTACAGGTCCCGCCTTTCGTCATTTTCCAGGATCCCTCTTTGGAAGCTATGGCCACGACCTATCCGATCACGTTGGAAGAGTTGCAGAATATCCCTGGCGTAGGCGC
>CAZIVE010000113.1:0-2402 GCA_964542435.1 uncultured Parabacteroides sp. | reverse complement strand
GAGATTCGCTTGGTTCGCATCAAGTTCCTCTCTGAAATGGGTAACTAAAGTTTGCGCGATTTACATAGGGACGGTTCTTGCTGAAAGTAGTTCAAACGCTTTTGTTGTATCCTTTACAACAAACAAAAGGACTGTTCCATTTAGGAATTCAATAAAACAACGGTGAAAAGTGAATTCCAAGATTGGGAATGTAGTTTTTACACGATTTTTATCGTTGTTGAATTGCACAGCGTTGTTCACTATGTTGCTCAGTGGCTTTCGTTTCGGAAAGTGAGCTTCAAAATAATTTGTTACTTCGCCAATATTTGATTAGTTTTGCACGCAATAAATTTTAAACAGCACTTATATGTCATTTATTGCAGATAGGGTGGTAATGGACGGACTGACCTTCGATGATGTCCTCTTGATTCCCGCATATTCGGATGTACTTCCAAAAAACGTCGATTTGACGACAAAGTTTTCACGTAATATTTCTCTGAACATTCCCATGGTTTCGGCCGCAATGGATACGGTGACTGAAGCGCCTATGGCTATTGCCATCGCCCGCGAAGGTGGAATCGGCGTGATCCATAAAAATATGACCATTGCCGAACAGGCTCGTCAGGTGGAACGTGTGAAACGAGCTGAGAATGGAATGATCTACAATCCCGTAACCATTTCCAAAGGAAAGCGCGTCGCAGATGCACTCAGGATGATGGCCGACTATAAGATCGGAGGTATTCCCGTCGTTGACGAAGGTGGTTATCTTGTAGGCATTGTCACTAATCGTGACCTTCGTTTTGAGAAGAACATGGATCGCCTGATCGATGAGGTGATGACCAAAGAGAATCTGGTCGTAACCGATCCTTCCACCAACTTGGAAAAGGCTGCCCAGATACTGCAGAAGTATAAGATAGAGAAGCTTCCAGTTGTAGATCAGCACAACAAACTGGTTGGATTGATCACCTATAAGGATATTACAAAAGCCAAGGATAAGCCTACAGCCTGTAAGGATTCGAAAGGACGTTTGCGTGTAGCAGCCGGTGTCGGCGTTACCTACAACACCTTCGAACGTGTAGCGGCTTTAGTGGAAGCAGGCGTAGATGCTTTGGTTGTTGACACGGCGCATGGCCATACGAAAGGCGTGGTTGATGTACTCAAGGAGATCAAGCGTCAGTTCTCGGGCATTGATTGTGTCGTCGGAAATATTGCCACAGGCGAAGCGGCTCGTTATCTCGCAGATGCAGGAGCGGATGCTGTAAAGGTCGGCATTGGTCCTGGTTCGATTTGCACTACGAGAATCATTGCAGGTGTCGGTGTCCCACAGCTCTCGGCCATTTATGACGTAGCAAAAGCGTTGGAAGGAAGTGGTATTCCTCTGATTGCCGATGGTGGACTTCGCTATTCCGGAGATATTGTGAAAGCTATTGCTGCTGGAGGATATTCCGTGATGATGGGTTCGCTGCTAGCAGGAGTGGAAGAGTCGCCGGGCGAAACAATCATCTTCAATGGCAGAAAGTTTAAATCCTATAGAGGAATGGGCTCTCTCGAAGCCATGCAGAAAGGCTCGAAGGATAGATATTTCCAGGACAATGTGGACGATGCCAAGAAACTGGTTCCTGAAGGAATTACGGCTCGCGTACCTTATAAAGGCACTTTGTACGAAGTAATTTTCCAGATGGTCGGTGGCTTGAGAGCCGGAATGGGTTACTGTGGCGCACACAATATCAGCGAATTGCACAAGGCACGTTTCACGCGCATCACCAATGCCGGTGTCCTTGAAAGTCATCCGCACGACGTGGCAATTACGCAGGAAGCGCCTAATTATAGTCGTCCGGAATAATGCTATAGAAGTTTGGGTTCTTTTTCAGCGGCATTACTTGAAAAATTGTCCTTTTCGAAAGAAAGATGTTCGCCTTTCAGAACCTAAAAAACTTTAATTTATTGGTTAAGTACACTTTTGCTAAGAGCATAGCGTTAGTTTTATGTATTTTTGCAAGGTGTTAGATTATGATGAAAGAAATGTCTTATAAAAAGTGGTTCTTGTCTGCATTACTCTTGGCCGGAATGTCCATGAGTATTCATGCAGCAGATCAGGATTCAACAGTGATGACTATTGCTGGTAAACGGATTCCTTTGTCGGAGTTTCTCTATATCGCTCAGAAGAATGGCGAAGTGAACATCCAAGACAAGAAGTCTGTGAAGGAATATGTCGAGCTTTTCAAGATCTTCAAGTTGAAGGTCGCTCAAGCTGAGTCCGAGGGGGTTGATACAACAGCTGCTTTCCGTAATGAATTGAATGTTTATCATGACCAGCTGCTGTCCGGTTTCCTGTCTGATAAAGACGGTGAGGATGCCGTTGTTCGTAGCGAATATGAGCGCGGTAAGGATCTCGTGGATTTAAGTTATATCCTTTACAAGCT
>CAZIVE010000112.1:0-8628 GCA_964542435.1 uncultured Parabacteroides sp. | reverse complement strand
CACTATTTAGAAACTTTTAAACCTGCAGAAATGCATGACAAGGGCTGTTTAGGACCTTTATCATCGGCAAAAATGCTTTTCAAGGGTATTTTTGCGCTTCAGCACATGCAGGAATACAAAACAAGAGGTGTTTAGGACTTCAGCACTGTAACGACCAACCATTCATTTTCTATTCATACCTACAAAAAGAGCGTGCCCTTTAGGGAACACGCTCTCGATATCATAAACCGCAAAGTCTATTTAGCGTAGCTTACGGCACGGGTTTCACGAATAACGGTGATCTTGACCTGTCCTGGATAGGTCATCTCATCCTGGATCTTCTTGGCGATTTCAGCCGACAGATTCTCTGATTCCTTATCGTCGATCTTGTCAGCACCGACAATGACACGAAGTTCACGACCCGCCTGAATGGCATAGGTCTTAACAACGCCCGGATAAGAGAGAGCCAACTGCTCGAGGTCGTTCAAACGTTTAATATAAGCCTCCACAATCTCACGGCGTGCGCCTGGACGTGCACCGGAAATAGCATCGCAGACCTGAACGATCGGAGCCAGCAGCGTCTGCATCTCAACCTCATCATGGTGAGAACCGACAGCGTTGCAGATATCCGGTTTCTCCTTGTATTTCTCGCAAAGTTTCATACCCAGCAGAGCATGCGGCAGTTCGGGTTCGTCATCTGGAACCTTACCAATATCGTGAAGCAAACCCGCACGACGTGCTTTCTTTGGATTCAAGCCCAACTCTGAAGCCATCACAGCGCAGAGATTGGCCGTCTCACGTGCATGTTGCAAAAGATTTTGTCCATAAGAAGAACGATATTTCATCTTTCCGATCAGACGGATCAGTTCCGGATGCAATCCATGAACGCCCAAGTCGATGGCCGTACGTTTACCGGTCTCTACGACTTCGTCTTCAACCTGCTTCTTAACCTTCTGAACGACCTCTTCGATACGAGCCGGGTGGATTCGTCCGTCCTGAACCAGCTGATGAAGAGCCAGACGAGCAATCTCACGTCTCACAGGATCAAAGCCTGAGAGGACGATAGCCTCAGGCGTATCATCCACAACGATCTCGATGCCTGTTGCAGCTTCCAAAGCTCTGATGTTACGACCTTCACGACCGATGATACGACCTTTGATCTCGTCAGAATCAATGTGGAAAACAGTAACGGAATTTTCGATAGCTGTCTCCGTTGCCACACGTTGGATAGACTGTATAATAATCTTCTTGGCCTCTTTATTGGCTGTAAGTTTCGATTCCTCAACAATATCATTGATATAAGAAGCTGCTTCTGTCTTCGCTTCGTCTTTCAGAGACTCGATCAATCTCTCTTTAGCCTCTTCGGCAGAAAGACTTGACAGTGCTTCCAAATGTTTGATCTCCTGCTGCTGCAGTTTATCGAGTTCCTGTTTTTTCTTCTCAATGATTTCCGACTGATTGTTCAGATTTTCCTTGATGGTTTCGACCTCACTGTTGCGGCGCTGTAATTCCTCCTGTCTCTGATTCAAGTTCAATTCGCGCTGTTTCAGTTTGTTCTCCACAGATTGAATCTTGGCGTTACGTTGCGTTACCTGTTTCTCAAGATCAGCTTTCAAGCGAATGAACTCCTCTTTCACTTCGAGCATCTTGTTCTTCTTAATCACGTCCGATTCCTTTTCAGCTTCTTGAAGCACAGAATTATATTTCGACTTCAGGAAGAAGCGCATAATAAGCCACACAACAAGACCTCCGATTAGGAATGTCCCGATTGCTATGAGTAATATTGTCAAACTTTCCATTTATGTATTATTTAAGTCCATATATACAAAAAAAGCACTCCAACGGCTATAAAGCCATGGTAGTGCGGGTACAAAAAACAGCCATTTCAAACCTATCAACGGTTCAAATAATCTTCCAATTCTTTTGATAACTGTTGTATCTTTTCAGTAAAAGGAGTTGTATCGTTCCTATCCTCAAGCTGTAGGTTCTCATACGACAACTGGAAAGCTACCATTGCCAGTAGATCACGCGCTTCTAACGAAGCGGATGGGAAACTTGCTTGGTATTGAAGAATTTTGCTGTTAATCTGCGCTGCTGCAGCACGCACCAACCTTTCTTCTTTCCGATTGATAGTAAGCGGATACTCCTTTCCGGCTATTTTTATATTTATAAGAAATGTATCGTCCATTGCTTCTATTCATTTAATAGTGCAATGCACTTATCGACTTCCCGCACTAACTGAGAGATCTTTGCCTTAGATTCTTTTTTGTCACCGGCACTGGCCGATACAACGCGAGCTGTTAGCAAATTCTCACATTTGGCATTCAATTCTTCAATCATGTGATTTGCTGTCTGCAATTCATCTTCTTTCTTTGACAAAGCGTCGTCAAGCTCTTGTACCTTCTGCTCTCGTTCATCGCACAAGGCTATCAAGTCATGGATCCTTACGTCCAATACAGCTAACAATTTCTGATGATCTTCGGTCATATCACGCCAAATTCTTCACAAAAGTAAAGGTTAGATTTTAGATAAACAACATTCGTTCAACTTTTTTTGGATTTGGAGTGAAAAAATACAAAAGGCCGTTCAACCTTCATCGAACAGCCTTTCTAAATTATTAAGCTAAAAGCTTATTTCTTCAAAGATACGTAAACCTCAGCGTCTTTCTCATTAATAGAAAGCTTGTCTTCTCTTGCGAGCCAGCCAAACGCTGCATACAATTCTTTTTCTGCCTTAATGCCTGTAGCCTTCTTAAGGGCTTTGACACTCAGTTCTCCACCTTCATTCAAGGCGTTCCAAACCAAGCCGGCATTTTCACCAAACTTTTCAGTTGTCATTTTTTTACCTTTTTGTTGTAAACGTTAGTGCTGCAAAATTAGACATTTATCGATTTATACAAAAGTTTTTATATGTTTTTTAGCATAATATTAACTAATACTCCAAAAATCCCTTGCATTTAACCTTTCCTAAAGGTCCATTTACCTTCCTATGAGGCAGAGATAAAGCGTATGTCGATATTTTTAGCTCCCGCATATTCCCGAAGGATGGATTCAGAATAGGATGCAGCTTCAGCCAATCCTTCACTGCCGGAATAACCATTTATGATCATTAGCAAATGCGTCGTTGTCATCTCTATTTTGGTTCGCTCTTCATCGCTGGTCGGTGTTCCTACGCCCCCTTTATCATCCCGATATACAGGCAGACCTTCAATATTGAGAATTCCACGGCCGATACCGTGATATTCTTCACCTTCACGGCCGACACCTAAGATCAAAGCTCCGGAAATCTTGTCCGCGTCGAATCCACCAATGGAATAACCGGTCTTAATGGAAACCAGATTCGTGATGTCAACCAACGTATCTATTTGGTAAAGGGGAAGTCCGCGTACAATTCTCCGCCGCAAGGCTTCGGACGAAGGACGATAACGATTGGGATCTTTTCCGAGACGCTTGTAAGCTTGACGTGTAGCATAGATAGGTTTGAACTTGTTGACCTCTTCGATCGGGCAGCAGTTGCGAATCTCATCACTCAATGAATGGATCTCATTCCACAGCTTCTCACTGGATTCGCTGTTGTTGACCTCGCACTGAATGACTGCCAAATGAAGATCAGGACAAGCATTAGCTATCTCTTCGGATATGCTGACTTCAATCATGATTTTTTTCCTTTCAACATGATGGCTGACATATTGCGTCCGCATTTGATACCTAAACGACGAGCAGAAAAGAATTCATCGCAATCCGAATAGGTGGAGATGCCAGCCACTTCTATCTGTTCAGATGGGACACCGGCTGAAAGCAACTGCAAACGGTTCGCCTCCCAAAGATTGATATGTGCTTTATTAGTTCTGTGTAAAATTTGAGTCATCTCTGCTTCGGAATCCCGGAACGCATCAACGACCTCCTCGCCTACTTCGAAATCTTCCGGGCCAATAGATGGACCGATGCCGACATTCATCAGACTTGGCGAGCAATGATATTGCTCTGACAGAAATTCGACGGTACGCTGAGCGATCTTTTGAACAGTTCCTCTCCAACCGGCATGAACGGCTGCCACTACATTTTGATCGGGGGCATACATCAGAAGCGGAACGCAATCGGCAGTCGAGATGGCAATGCAGACATCAGAAAGTTGCGTCACCATGGCATCGATGCCTTCCAAAGCATTGCGCTGTGAAGTTTCATCCATTTGGAGAAAGGCTTCATCAACCACACGGATGTTGGTCTTATGAATCTGATGTGGTGCCAAAATACGACGAGACGGAATGGGAATGGAGCGATAGAGAATCTCTCGGTTGCGAGCCACATTTTGCAGATCATCACCAGAAGTCAGGCTTGGATTCATCGCAGAGAATGCGCCATTGCTCACACCGCCGTGACGCGTTGTCATGAAATGTGTTAGGTTGCTGAATGCGTCGAGTAGGTCAAACCGATAAGTAACCAGTCCGTTTTGATCAACGATCTTCTTCATTCTCTTCCGGTTCCTCCTCAACGATCTCTTCATCGGGAACCACGATGTCATCGTCGTCCTCAAGTGTCACGATTCCCAGATCCAAATTCTGATGGACGATGCTCTCCACATCGTGGAAATCCTCCTTGTTCAATTCCTCCCAAAGAATATCCTTCAACGTAACCAGTCCAGTCTGTGCGACAGACGAAATGAAGACATGCGGAAGATCTTCGGGAAGATCCTTTTCCATATCCTCCATCAGTTCGGCATCGAGCATATCACTCTTAGTGATAGCCAGTACACGGCGTTTCTCCATCAATTCGGGATTATACTTGGTCAGTTCTCCGAGCAAAATCTCATATTCCTTACGGATATCATCGGCATCGGCAGGAATCATGAACAAAAGCAACGAATTACGTTCGATATGGCGCAGGAATCGCAGGCCGAGTCCTTTGCCTTCGCTGGCGCCTTCGATGATCCCGGGAATATCAGCCATGACAAACGAACGGTTGTCACGATATTTCACAATGCCAAGGTTGGGTTCGAGTGTCGTAAAGGGATAGTTGGCTATCTTCGGTTTGGCAGAGGTGATGACAGAGAGCAGAGTGGATTTACCGGCATTCGGGAAACCGACAAGACCGACATCGGCCAGCAGTTTCAACTGGAGAATGACCATGCGCTCCTGAGCCGGTTCGCCCGGCTGAGCATATCGAGGCGTCTGATTGGTTGAAGTCTTGAAGTTCTTATTGCCCAATCCGCCACGTCCGCCTTTCAGAAGAAGCACCTCCTGTCCATCCTTCGTGACGTCGCAGATATATTCTCCCGTATTTGCGTCATAGGCGACTGTTCCGCAAGGAACTTCGATCCAGCGGTCTTCACCATCTTTGCCGAAGCTGCCTTTTCCGCCACCGTTGCCACCGCTCGTGGCCAAGATGACCCGTTCGAACTTCAGATGTAGCAAAGTCCAGAAATTACGGTTGCCACGAAGATAGACATTTCCTCCGCGTCCGCCATTACCACCGTCAGGTCCGCCTTTCGGGACGAATTTCTCACGACGCAGATGAGCCGAGCCTCGTCCACCACGACCAGAGCGGCAATATATTTTTACATAATCAATGAAGTTCGATTCTTCCATTTATTTATACCTAAATTTTATATGACGAAAAAACATGATGAAGGCTCCGCAGCCTTAACAACTGAGGAGCCTTCAATGATACCTTATTTCTTGATAGCAGCGATAGCTTTCTTGATGCGATCGAAGATCTCTTCAATCGTTCCCATACCTTTAATGGATACATTCTTGCCCTCTTCGGTATAGAAATCAGCCAAAGGAGCAGTCTGTGTATGATAAACGACGAGACGAGACTTGATAGTCTCAAGATTATCGTCTGAACGGCCGGAGATCTTACCGCGTTCCAGCAGACGGCGGATCAGTTCGTCCTCATCAACATGGAGATTGAGCATGATGGAAACATCCGTACCGCGTTCGTTGAGCATTTTCTTCAGAGCTTTTGCCTGCGGAATCGTACGAGGAAAACCGTCGAAAATAACGCCGTTAGGATTCTTTTTGCTGTCAAGCACCTTAGCCAGCATGTTCACGATCAGTTCGTCAGGAACGAGCTGACCCTTTTCGATGTAATCCTTGGCAATGCGGCCCAGTTCAGTGTCGCCTTTCATCTCGGCACGAAGCACGTCGCCTGTAGAGATGTGTTCCAGACCATATTCTTTAATAATGAGTTCGCTCTGTGTCCCTTTTCCGGATCCTGGAGCGCCAAAAATGACGATGTTAAGCATTTTCTTTTAATATTATGATGTTAATGTCTAATCCACGAGTTTGTATATGTCTTTGAAAGCTCTTCCGTCTCCGTCGTAATCCAATCCGTGACCAACGATGAACGTCGGCGGGATCTGAATTCCGATATAATCAGGACGAATGTCACATTTAATAGATTCCGGTTTAAAGAGCATCGTTGCCAAACGAACATCAGCTGCACCCTCTGCGAGAAGTTTTTCTTTCACATATTTCATGGTGTAACCAGTGTCGATGATGTCTTCGAGCAGGATGACGATACGTCCGCGGACATCGCTCTGCACCGGCATGATCTCACGGACTTTGCCCGTCGTAGATGTGCCTGCATAGGAAGAATAGCGGGCGAACGTCAGTTCACAGGACATATTCAAATCGCTCATCAGCTCCCCGACAAACATAAAGGCGCCGTTGAGGACTCCGACAAAGAGCGCATTTTTTCCTTCCACATCAGCTTTGATCTTCTCTGCTACCGCAGCTACTGCTTCCGAAATCTGCTTTTCCGGAATAAACAATTGAAACTCTTTGTCTTTAATACGAATTCTGTCCATGGCTTCTATTAAAAATTGAGTTGACAAAAGTACAACTTTTCATTCTAAACAGCAATATATGAGAAATTTTCTCTAAGTTTGTGGTGCTTTACTATCAAATGAAACACGTACCGTCATGATTAAAATATTTCCAACAAACAAGGTTAAGGAGATGGATCAATACACCATTGATCACGAACCTGTCAGTTCGATTGAACTGGTTGAACGTGCCGCCATCGCTTTTACGCACGAATTCTGCCGCCATTTTTCTAAACAAACGCGCATCTTTGTCTTTGCAGGCGAAGGCAATAACGGAGCCGACGCGCTGGCCATTGCACGACTGCTGATCGAGGAATCATACAGAGTGGAAACGTTCCTGTTCAACCCCAACGAACATCTTTCCACTGACAACCAGTTTAACAAACAGCGCCTCGAAGCGGTGCCCAACGTTACGTTCAACGAGATCATCAAGGATTTCTATACGCCGAAAATAGAAGATAAAGATATCATCATCGACGGACTCTTCGGAAGCGGACTCAACCGGCCGTTGGAAAGAGGTTATGCTGCATTGGTGGACTTCATCAACAAATGCAAGGCTAAGATCGTTTCCATCGACATTCCTTCGGGACTCTTCGGCGAGGACAACCGCACGAACACGATGAAATCGGTCATCAAAGCCGACTTTACCTACACGTTCAACTTCCCGAAACTCGCCTTCCTTCTTCCTGAGAATGCGCCTTACGTGGGACAATGGACGAGACTCGACATCAATATGCATCCGGATATTGTCAAGAAGACGGAGACCAAATATTCACTGATCACGGAGAACGACATCTCTCTGGCCATTCGTCCGCGCGACCGTTTTGCACACAAGGGGACTTTCGGACATGCATTGCTCGTGGCAGGAAGCCGCGGCAAATTCGGAGCAGCGCTGCTCGCAGCACGTTCCTGTCTGAGAAGCGGCGCAGGTCTGCTCACCGTGCACGTTCCCGAACGCGCCGAACAGATTTTCCAGAGTGCTTTTCCCGAAGCCATGTTGAGTTTCGATCCGCATTCGGACTTCTTCTCTTCCATCCCGAACCTCAGTCCGTATAATGCAGTCGGCATCGGACCGGGCATCGGCCAGCATCCAGAGACAGCTTCGGCACTTGACCGACTGATGAGCGAATACAACAAGCCGATGGTGATCGACGCTGACGCCATCAACCTGATTGCGTCCAACAAAGATCTGTTTGCCAAGATTCCGAAACGCAGCATCCTGACGCCGCACCCGAAAGAGTTCGACCGCATAGCAGGTGTCAGCGAAAATTCCTACGACCGCCTGCTGAAAGCACAGGAGATGGCTAACACTTACAAGATCTGCATTGTGCTGAAAGGTGCTTACACAGCGACCTGCTCGCCGGAAGGCAATGTCTATTTCAACAGCTGCGGTAATCCCGGAATGGCGACAGCCGGAAGCGGCGATGTTCTCACGGGCATCATCCTCGGCCTGCTTGCTCAAGGTTACGAACCCGAAACGGCTGCCGTCGCAGGTGTCTATCTGCACGCATTGGCCGGCGACAAAGCTGCCAAGACCCGCACGCAGGAAAGCATGATTGCCAGCGATATCACCGAGATGCTCGGCATCGCCTTCAAAGAGATCAAATAAGAATTGATATACACAAAGAGAAAGAAGGGCTGCATCCAAAACGATGCGGCCCTTTCCTTTTGACACAAGGAAATCGGATTCCTATTCTTGTCCTTCGGTGCCAATTATTACCAACTACGACCCTACGGATAATAATCGAGGTGGATTATTACCAACTACGACCCTGCGGATAATAATCGAGGTGAATTATTACCAACTACAACCCTGCGGATAAT
>CAZIVE010000111.1:2372-8631 GCA_964542435.1 uncultured Parabacteroides sp. | reverse complement strand
TCTGAAGATTACGAGATTGAGCAGATGTATAGATGCCTGCTTGAAAATTCGCTGATTCTTTCTCAGAAGAAAATGGATTCGTTACGGCTGGAAAATGCCAATGAACGTTACACCCGTTTGCTGAAGGAGAATCCTGAGATCATTTTGAGAGCACCTTTATCGCATGTCGCATCTTATCTGTTTATGACACCTGAGACATTGAGCCGTGTCAGAGCGGCAAAACAATAAAGAAATACTTTTTTGGGTTAATTAGATCCGAATCCGCATCTGTGAAGAAACGTTTTTCCTTCATGAAAAGAAAGGCTGCCTCTCTCATTTTGAGGCAGCCTTTTCTTTGATGTCTCTTTGTGCTCTTTTATACGATCCTCATCGTTTCTTCTAAAAGATCGAGCGTCCTTTTCTTAAAAAATGGTTTTTGATGCATCAGATTTGAGCTTTTTTCGTGAAAAGTTGAGATTTGATGCATCAAATGCCAATTCCAGCACTCAGAAAATGGAAAAAGAGGGCACTTTTCGTCATTTTTTTTGAAAAAGTTGAAATCTGATGCATCAAATATGGACTTCTGAAACCACAAGGCATGATTTGATGCAACTTTTTCCATTTTTAAAACCCGTAAGCTGGGATTTGATGCATCAGATGTGTACTTTTGAATTGGAAAGTCAACATTTGATGCAACTTTTTCCATTTTTCGAGTGGGAAGGCCGAGATCTGATGGGCAAGGAAGCGACTTTTTTATCGAAAAGCAGATTCAATGCAGACAAAAAAGGGGTTTCGTCTATTTCAAAGCTTCAATAAGCTTATCCACTGCGGTCGAAGGATTCTGTTCCGATTTCAGCAGTTGCACGAATTTACTGCCGATGATTCCACCGGAAGCATTCTGTGCTGCGGCGTCGAAAGTCGCCTTGTTGCTGATTCCGAATCCGATCATTCTCGGATTGCTCAGCTTCATGGCATTGATTCGGCGGAAATGGGCCTGCTTCTTTTCGTTGAAACTCTGTTGTGCTCCGGTCGTTGACGCACTTGAAACCATATAGATGAAGCCGCTTGTGTGAGCGTCGATGAGTCGGATCCGTTCTTCGGAAGTCTCCGGCGTGATGAGCATGATCATCTTGAGATCGTTGCGATCGGCTGTCTCTTTATAGTCTTTGATGTAGTCCGCAAAGGGAAGATCGGGAATGATCATTCCATCCACGCCTGCTTCCACACAGCTCTTACAGAATTCCGGGAAGCCATATTGCATGATGGGATTGAGATAACCCATGAGGATGATGGGCATCGTGATGCCTTCACTACGCATGGATTTGAGCTGGCTGAACAGCTTCTTGAGTGACATGCCGTTTCGAAGAGCGATGGTTGATGAGTCCTGAATGACAGGCCCGTCAGCCATAGGATCACTGAAAGGAATACCCACTTCAGCCATATCTATACCCTTTTCCTGCATCGCTTTCAGGACGCTCAACGTATCGTCCAGATGAGGAAAACCTGCTGTAAAATAAAGAGACAGAATATTGTTTCTCTTTTCGTTGAATAATTTCGTGATACGATTCATATTGTCTTTAGTTTGATTTATCTGTTTCCAATTGTCTGATTTTATTGATAAAATCCTTAAGCAGATCGACGTCTTTCAGCCCAGGTTCCTTTTCGAAACCGCTGTTCAGATCGATGCCTGCCAACTGCTTGTGATGAAATTTGCCGATCTCTTCCACGCACTCGGTTTTTAGTCCTCCGCTCAGGAAGAAAGGCGTTGTGCCTGCATAAGATGAGAGCACGTTCCAATCGAACAAGCGTCCCGAACCTCCGCGGCCTTCGGTTTTCGTGTCGAAGAGGAAATAGCTGACGCAGCCTTCATACGGCTTCGTCCTACACAAATCCTCTTCAGAACTTATCGGAAATGCTTTGATGACCCGAACGCCCATTTCTTTTAGTTCCTGACATTCCTCCGGAGTTTCATCTCCATGAAGCTGTACGAAGTCGAGCGAAAAGCGGCGTACCTTTTCCATAATCTCTTCGACGGTGGCATTGACAAAAACGCCGGTCTTGAGCAGTGAAGATCTGCAGCACGACATTTCTGGATTCTCCACGTATCTTTTGGAACGAGGCCAGAAGATGAAGCCCATCAGATTGATGTCGAGTTTCGAAACCTCCGCGATGTTTTCAGGGTCGCGCATCCCGCACACTTTTATCAGCATGACAGATCCTGAATGAATTGTTGGAGAGTTGCTCCTGGATGTTCGCTTTTCATGAAGGTTTCGCCGATGAGGAATCCCTTGAAACCGGCGGCGCGTAACTCTTTGACAGTGGCCGTATCTCTGATGCCGCTTTCGGCTACCAATACAGTGGATGAATCTTTCACAGCCTCTTTCATCTTTTCTACCAGATGGAAAGAGTTGTCCACATTTGTGTCGAAAGTCCCGAGATTACGATTGTTCACGCCCAACATATCAGGTTGACAACTGAGATAGTCGAGTTCCTCTTCGGAATGGATTTCCAGCAATACCTCCAGTTGAAGACGATGCGCACATTCGGCCAATCTCTGGCATTCCCCATGCGTGAGGCAGGCTGCAATCAGGAGAATCGCATCGGCGCCGAGCACCCGTGACTGATAAAGCTGATATTCGTCGATGATGAAATCTTTCCTCAATAAGGGAAGATCAACCAAGTGACGTGCCTGCTGCAAATCACTGACGGAACCGCCGAAGAAATTTCCATCTGTAAGGATGGAACAGGCAGAAGCCCCCGCTTTTTCATACGCAGGAACGACCTCTTTCACGTCGGCGTTCGGATGGAGCCAGCCTTTCGACGGACTCTTCCTTTTAAACTCCGAAATGATGCCTGAAGGCGAGGAGGAGAGTGCTTGGCTCATGCTATGCACCTCTTCCTCCATTCTTTCTCCTCCCATGCGAACCAACGTAGAGAGTGAAACGGCCTGCTTCAGTTGCGCCACTTCAATCAGTTTGTTCTTTACGATATCTTGCAAAACGTCTTTCATGTTCGTTTCGTTATGTTCTGTTTTTAAGAATTCAGTGCAAGGAATTTCTTCAGTGTTGCCATGGCTTTCCCGCTTTCAAGAGATTCGCGGGCTTCGGCAATGCATTCGTCGATTTTCTTTTCAGGACAAATAACCTGGATGGCAAAGGCTGAATTGGCAATCACGCAGTTTGTCTGTCCGGCTGTTGCTTTATTTCCCAAGACATTGTCGAATATTTTGGCCGCATCTTCCGGCGTTTCGCCTCCGAAAAGCTCCTCTTCCTTGACGCGTTCGAACCCGAGCATCTCCGGTGAGAATACTTTTTCTTTGGCTGCCATTGACACCTTGAACATATCAGTTAAAGAAATTTCGTCATATCCGTCCATGCTATGAACGACGGCAAACTTCGTTCCACTTTCCTGATAGATATAGCTGTAAAGACGGAGCAGCGGCAGGTTATATACACCGAGCAGCTGATAGGCCGGAAGCGCCGGATTGACGAGCGGTCCGAGCATATTGAAGAAACTACGTACGCCGAGACTTTTTCTGACGGGAGCTACAGCCTTCAATGCAGGATTGAAGAGCGGTGCATGAAGATAGGCAATGTGGCAGGCCTCTATCGAAGCACGGAGTTTGGCGACGTCGGTTGTGAATTTCACGCCGTGCTGTTCCATGACGTTGCTGGCGCCACTTATGGAAGTCGCTCCATAATTGCCATGTTTAACTACATTATATCCGGCACCTGCCACCACGAAACAGGATGTGGTACTGATGTTGAAGGTGTTTTTACCGTCGCCGCCTGTTCCTACGATGTCGATGGGTTTATACTCGTGCATATCCACGGGAAGACGCATGTCGAGCAGTGCGTCGCGAAATCCGATAAGTTCTTCGACAGAGATGTTTCTCATGAGAAAAACGGTGATCAGACTGGCGACCTGTGTCTCGCTATACATTCCCTTTGCAATGTTCTGCAGGATGGTACGTGCTTCGTCACGTCCTAAATATTGATTTTCGAATAATCTGTATAATATATCTTTCATCTTAATCAGTTGTTTAAAGTTGTTCTTGTTTAATCGTTATTCCAATCATCTTGAGGGGAGCGTCGCTTTCGTTCCAGATGGAATGCATCACGTCTCCTTTTACATAGATGGCTTCGTCGGCCTTCACGAGGGTTTTCGTCTCTCCTTCATAAATGGTTGCTTCGCCATTAATGACGATGAAGAAATGGTCGTGAGGATGCTGATGCATAGGCTTGGGACCTCCACCGTTCGGTTCGATGAGTGCGATGGAGCAGTCTGTGAGCGTTCCGGTGATCGGTGTCCCGAAGATCTTTTTTGCGCGAAATCCATAATGGTTGGGTGGAGTTATAAATTCCATGTTTTAAAGATTTAGAAAGTTCTGAATAATGATCTTTCCTTTGGGTGTGAGTACGGATTCGGGATGGAACTGAATGCCACGCACATTGTACTCTTTATGACGGATCGCCATGACTTGTCCCTCTTGCATATCCACCGCCGTGATCTCGAGACATTCCGGAAAGTCTTCTTTCGAGACGACCCATGAATGATAACGACCTGCAATGAAGCACGGTTCAAGGCCACTGAACAGCGGATCTTTCTTGAGGATGCGGATGTCAGAGCAGACGCCATGATGCACGTTCGTCAGGTTGAGCAGTTTTGCACCGAAGGCTTCGCCGATTCCCTGTTCTCCGAGGCATACGCCGAGGATACTTTTGGTGGGTGCATAACGTTTGATAAGCGGTAGCATGATGCCTGCTTCTTCCGGAATGCCCGGACCTGGCGAGAGGATGATTTTGTCATAGGCGTCCACTTCGTCGAGCGTGATTTTGTCATTGCGGATCACGTCTGTATCAGCTCCTAACTCCCTCAAAATGTGAAGAAGATTATAGGTGAAGGAGTCGTAATTATCTAATAATAGGATTTTCATTTTGTTTCGTCTGTTAGTTGATTAATGTAGCAGCGAGATCGATAGCCTTTTTCAATGCACCCAGTTTGCTGTTTACCTCTTGCAGTTCGCGAGCGTCTTTGCTCTGTGCCACGATTCCTGCTCCGGCCTGATAATAGAGTACGTTTCCACGACTGACGAAGGTTCGGATGGTGATAGCCTGGTTCAGATTGCCATTCAATCCGATGAAACCAATGCAGCCACCGTAAGCTCCACGGTTGTGCTCCTCAATCTCAGTGATCAGTTGCATAGCACGAATCTTAGGTGCACCACTCAACGTTCCTGCAGGAAATGTGTCGATGTAGGTCTTGATGGGATTCGCGTCATCGTTCAGTTCGCCGCTTACTCGTGAAACGAGGTGGATGACGTGGCTGTAATATTGAATCTCCTTATAGAAATCCACTTGAACATTGTGTGCGTTACGGCTCAGATCATTGCGGGCGAGATCAACCAGCATGACATGTTCGGAATTCTCTTTCGGATCATTGATGAGCGTTTCGGTACGTTGCTTGTCTATCTCGATGTTACCAGTACGGAAAGCGGTTCCGGCGATCGGATCGATGCTGGCGTGGCGGTCTTTTATCTTGCAGTGTGTCTCAGGTGATGAACCGAAGATACGGAATCCGCCGAAGTCGAAGTAGAACAGATAGGGCGAAGGATTGATGCTGCGCAACGCACGGTAAACCTTGAAGTCATCGCCTTGGAACGCTTGTTCGAAACGTCTGCTCAATACGATCTGGAAAACATCTCCGCGCATGCAGTGTTTTACACCTTCACGAACCATTGCCTTATACTCTTCATCTGTGATGGAAGAGGTTTCGGCGCCGGTCGGGCGGAAGTTATAGGATGCAAAGTTGCGGTTCTCGATCAAGGTCTCGATCTCATTCAGATTCTCCTTTTCTCCCGGAGCGAGCAGCTCGATAAGCGTCAGCTCGTTCTTGAAGTGATCGAAGACCAATGTGTATTTATATAAGATGTAGAACATGTCCGGTGCATCGTTCTCCTCATGGTGCGATTCCATCACGGGAATGTTCTCGAAATAGCGTACGGCATCGAAAGCTGTGTAGCCGAACAGCCCGCTGATCTCTTTGTCATTGCCTTCCACCGTGAAACGATGAAGAAATTCATCCATAGCCTTGGCTACGTCGAACTTCTCGCCGAGAGGCTTTACCTCTTTCGATCCATCCGGGAAGGTGGACGTACATTCGTTGTTATTGATCCCGATGCTGGCTAACGGGCGGAGCGCTATGTAGGAAAGACTGTTCTCATTACCATGAAAATCGGAGCTTTCGAGAAGTGCTGATTCGGGATAAATGTCACGTAACT
>CAZIVE010000111.1:0-2272 GCA_964542435.1 uncultured Parabacteroides sp. | reverse complement strand
CCATGAAAATCGGAGCTTTCGAGAAGTGCTGATTCGGGATAAATGTCACGTAACTTCAGGTAAAGGCTGACCGGTGTATGCAGGTCGCCCATGACCTTTTTGCTTGCTGTTGTAAAACTGTAATTGCTCATAATCTTCCTCATTTAATGGTTTGGAGTTTGTTGTTTATTTGGTCCTTGTATTTGATATATGTGTCCATGTCTTTGTCGCCTCGGCCTGAAACCGTCAGAACGACTACATCGTCTGCTTTGAACGGAATCTTCGGCAGTGCACCTAAAGCGTGTGCACTTTCCAAAGCCGGAATGATACCTTCGAGGCGCGTCAGTTCGAAAGCTGCGTTGAGAGCTTCGTCATCATTGATAGCTAAAACGGTGGCTCGATGTTGAGCAGAGAGATTGGCGTGCAGCGGTCCGATGCCTGGATAGTCCAGACCTGCCGAAACAGAGAAGGGTTCTTCGATCTGTCCATCTTCATTCTGCATGACCAAAGTGCGTGAGCCGTGGATAATGCCTTTTCTTCCGAGATGGATCGTTGCGGCACTCTTTCCGGAGAAGATGCCTTGACCTCCTGCTTCAGCGAGTACGATCTTGACGCGTTCATCGTCCAGATAATGGTAGATGGTGCCGGCTGCATTGCTTCCGCCTCCGACGCAAGCCATCAGATAATCGGGATAGTCACGACCCTCTTTCTCTTTCAACTGCTCCTTGATTTCAGCACTGATGACCGACTGCAGGCGAGCGACCATGTCAGGATAAGGATGAGGTCCAACAGTGGAACCTATGATATAGTACGTATCTTCGGGATGACAGCACCAGTCGCGGATGGCTTCGTTGGTAGCGTCTTTCAACGTCATATTTCCGCTAGTAACAGGAACAACTTTCGCACCGAGCATTTCCATGCGTTGTACATTCGGATGCTGACGTTCGACGTCCGTCTTGCCCATATAAACGACACAATCCATGTCCATCAGAGCAGCAACTGTCGCGGCAGCTACACCATGTTGTCCGGCACCTGTTTCAGCGATGATGCGTTTCTTTCCCATGGCACGAGCAATGAGGATCTGTCCGATGGTGTTGTTGATTTTGTGTGCACCTGTATGATTTAAGTCCTCGCGTTTGAGATAGATCTTGGCACCGTACTTCTCGCTCAGACGTTTTGCATAGTAAAGAGGAGAAGGACGTCCCACATAATCTTTCAGCAGACGGTGGAATTCCTTCTGGAAGCTTTCGCTCTCGATCACCTTCAGGTAGGTATTCTTCAAATCCTCTACGCATTGGTGGAGAATCTCAGGAATGTAAGCCCCGCCGAATTCACCGTAATAACCATTTTCATCAACTTGATACGTTTTCATTTCAATATTTCATTTATCTGTTTGTTATTGTAAGTCTATAAAAGAAAAGAGGTCCGCCGCAAGTGCGACAGACCTCTTAATTATATCTTCCTTAGAAAACTACATAGGTTCGTTCGTTCCTCACGACTGTTTAAGTTGTAAAGAGCGCCACCACCAATATGTATTTTCTGTAAAACTGATCATCTTGTCTTATATTTCGGAGGCAAAATTAGGTATAGATTTATAAACTGCAAATATTTTCGCCGTTTTTTTTAGAATTTTTTTTCTGTGTCTCAGAACTTCTAAGGTTTTCAATCCCTTTTCTTGCTATGAAACGGTGCCTGTTCTATCTTGTCGTTTGACTTCTTTTAAGATGAAATAAAGAGATATGAATGCATTTGTCGCTTGCCTCTCCTTTAACTAAAAAATAGTTTCATCCAGGCGTCCAAGCTTGCTTTTGCTCAATCCTGTTGGGATTGTCAGCTGAACAAGATTTTAATTTTTGCTTTGTTTTTAACATTAATATACATGGCAAATCACTTTTTCGTGTTAAAAAAGGAGGTTTGAAGAAATAAAAAAGTGAAACTTTATGACAACACGAAAAAAAAGTCTACATTTGCAGTAATCCATACGTGAGTATCGAGAGGTTTGTAAATTAATGTGAAATAATGATTTTAATTTAGTATGGTAAACATTAGGTCAAAAAGGAAGCTTCCGCACGTGAGTGTAGAAGCTTTCGCTTTTTATAGGGTTTGATTTTTCATCGTTCCTTTCGTATAAGATTTGAATTCTTCACTCTGTCATCGTCCAAGTACCTTTCCAAAAATCTAAAAAAATACTTGGACACAACCAAAGTACCTTTTCAGAAACCTGAAAACCTACTTGGGCACTACCAGAGTTCCTTTCCAGAAACATGGAAACCTACTTGGGCACTACCAGAGT
>CAZIVE010000110.1:0-8764 GCA_964542435.1 uncultured Parabacteroides sp. | reverse complement strand
GTCAAAATAATTCTGAGTAGTGTTTTGCTCTAACGAATCATAGGTCAAAATAATTCTGAGTAGTGTTTTGTTCTAACAAATCATAGGTCAAAATAATTCTGAGTAATGATTTGCTCTAACGAATCATAGGTCAAAATAATTCTGAGTAGTGTTTTGCTCTAACGAATCATTACTTAAAATAGTTTGTTATTGCTTTTTGTTCAAACGAATCATTACTTAAAATAGTTTGTTATTGCTTTTTGTTCAAACAAATTATCACTCAAAGAATAGAGTAACTGTTTTCTGAGGATTTTTTTCGCTGGGGCGCGGAAAGAGTTATCGCGAGACAAGATCTTTAGAACTATAGTTCAACAAACTCACAGAAGAAAAAAGAGACGAAGAAGGAGTAGTGCTAGTTAAGTAATAAGGTCTTGTCTTCATAAAATGATATTACGAGCGCAGAGTCATTGCAATTAAAAAAGTATACTCCCCGTTCGTTGCAGATAATGATAAAAATCTTTTCCTTGAATGACCGCTTGGCGTTAACACATCAAGCAGGACGATGTTCGTGCTTAGCTGATGCGATAGGGAATTTTATTGTTTTCATCGATGAGAAGTATTGTCAGATCCCCGTCGGGCAGAATCTTCCTGCAATATTGATGGCAGCTTGAGAGGATGGCGGGGAAAAACCTATCTGCATCAGTAGGCGCGAGCTTCTCCCACAGTTCGCGTGCCAGAGTGATCTGATCGATGATGGCTGAAACCTCATCGGAACAATCGGAGTCTGCAGCCAATTGTTTGAGGAAGTCTTTGTTCATGACTACTTTATGACTGTGCGTGTCGAGGTTACCTTCGGCCAACTTCACTGCTTTCCCGATCATGATACCCATAGTCACATCGTGGATGTTCAGTTCATCTGCTATTTTCAGCGTCTCTCCGATGAAATTGCCATAGTGTACGAACGCCTGATCCGAAAGACTCGGATATTCTTTGCGTACTACCTTTTCGCTCTTGGCTCCCGAATTGATCACAAGTCTTGGAGAACCGACGGCTATGCAGACTTCCACTTCTCGACGAATGGCATCGATGAAGGCTTCTGAAGAGAAAGGCATCACAATGCCGGAAGTGCCGATGATGGAGATCCCGTCTTTCACGCCCAGCTTTGGATTGAAGGTTCGAAGTGCAATCTCGTCACCGTTCGGTACGGAGATGGTGACGTCGAGTCCTCCTTGGTAGAGTGCCGACAGCTCGTTTGTGATCATCATTCTCGGGGTTTTATTGATAGCAGGATCTCCTACGGGAATTCCTAATCCTGGGAGTGTCACGAGCCCCACACCTTTTCCTTGCAGAAAACGAATTCCCTCGTGATCGGCACGTTGGACCGTAACAACTATGGGACATCGATTCGTCACGTCAGGATCGTCTCCGGCGTCTTTGATCACGGAGGCTGTGGCAGACACAGCGTTGATGCGGATGGAGTCAATGGGAAGTTCCATGATCTCTCCGTCGGGAAGAGAAAAAGTGACATCCGTTTCTTCTTCGCCGTAGAGCAGAGCGAGGAGTGCCGCCTTCGCTGCCGCAGTCGCGCAGGAACCGGTCGTATAGCCGCTTCGCAGTGGGAAAAAGTCGGGTAGGAGATGTTCCACCTGTTTCCTCAATCCATGTTTGCCTGTGACGGTGATGAATCCTTCAGGCAGCTCAGGTTTTTGTATCGCATATATTCTGACGTGCTGTGCTCGAGCCGCATTGACCTTCTGCTGGAAGCCTCCGGAGATTCCGCTCTCTTTTGTGAGGATTGCCTGTGGATGTAACTGTTTAAGCAGGATCTCCGTGGTATGTTCCTGATCGTAAAAGACCAGTCTCTCTGGATCGAAGCCCTCTTTCTCTGCTTGCACTTTCGACTCCTCGCGCGGTAAGATCCGAAAGTGGCATCGGTGTTTCTGCCAATAGGGGCGAAGCTTCTCCATTGTTTGAACGCCGGTCAGTGCCAGGAGATTTGTGATCCCGTCAGTCTCGAGTTTGTTTATGGCGACGTTATAGTTCTCACACCATACGATGTCGTTGTCATGCGGAGGAAATATCCGTTCGAAGCGGATTGCTGGAAGCCTCATCGAAGCAGCCACGCGGGCCACCGTCTCATGCAGTTGCGTAGCGAAAGGATGTGCAGCATCGATCAGCAGACGAATCTGGTTTACATGGCAGAAGTCTGTCATGACAGAACAATCCATGCCGCCGTGAATACAGCTGCCGTTTTTGCAGACTATCTCCTGCAGGTCGCCTTTTGTGGAATAGAAGAAGGGTTTGCCTGCTTCGTCGATGACTTCAGCTGCTTTCCGTCCTTCTGTGGTTCCTCCTAAGATGAGTATCATGACTCTGTTATTTTCTGAAGAGATGTTTGAAGTCGTTAGCATACAGCCGAGACTGTCCTTCGCGGTTGCCGATCGCTTCACCGATTACGATGAGCGTAGTAAGAGTCAATCCGTTCTCCCGGACGATCTTCGAAAGATCTTTCAGCTGACCACGGAAGATTTTCTCCTCTTTCCAAGTCAGTTTGTAGCAGACGGCGACGGGCGTTTCTTCCGGATAAGCCTGAAGCAGTTCCTCCTGCACCTGTTCCGCGATGTTTGCGCTCAGATAAATGCACATCGTACTTTGCGAAGCGGCGAGTTTGTGAAGTTGTTCTCTTTCGGGCATCGGCGTTTTCCCCTCGCCACGTGTGAGAATAATACTCTGTACCTTTTCCGGAATGGTGAACTGAGACTTGAGTTCGGCAGCGGCAGCTTGGAATGACGAGATGCCGGGCGTAATGTGATAATCCATGCCATAACGATCGAAGAATGCCATCTGTTCTTCGATGGCGCCATAGATACAAGGATCGCCGGTGTGCAGTCGTACGATGAAGAGCCCCTGATCGTAGAATCGTTTCATCAGATCGAACTGCTCTTCCAAAGTGAGACTGGCCGAACTTCTTACCACAGCACCCTCTTTGGCGCAGGCTGTGAGTTCGCGTGGAACGAGACTCCCAGCATAAAGGATCAGATCGGCATATTCGAGCATCTGACGACCGCGAACAGAGACTAGATCCGGATCTCCCGGACCAGCACCTACTATTTCGATATGTCCGCGACGCATGGCTGTGACGTCCATAGCCACAGCGAAGGTGAAATGGCTGTTGTCCGTGAGCAGTCCCTTTTCCTTTTCTATCAGCAGCGGACCCATGTTGCTCCCTTTGATTGCAGTACTTTCTGCCACACCGAAAACACCGGTGATCTCGAAAGCCTTCTCGGACGGATTCGGTACGGTGATATCCTTTAGTTCGTCGATTGAAAATATGTTTACTTCGGACAGATTCCAATGATCTTTCAACACTTGCAGCAATGGCTCCTCCTTTTTCAGTTCGATGGAGTTGAGACTTGCCAGCGAAAGCGTAGACAGGCCATGCTCTCTGATCTTTTTATCTATATATGTTGCAATACCTTCTGGGTTACAATTCCGATGACAACCTATACCTATGTTCAGTACGGCTGGACGATAGTATAGTATGGGTATCGTGGCGTCATGAATAAACGGTGTAACGGCGATCAGCATGGCAAACTCCTCTTGTCGGATTTCCTCGAAGTGGTAAAATACTTTGACATGTTCAGGCTTGGTGCGTTCAAGGAAACTTGTCCCTTCGTCTCTGACCTCCAGCAGCAGCGCTACAGGCTTTTTGCTTACGAAGTTGGTGATGAGTGCATTCATCTGAACAGGAGAAGTCTCCGTCTTCCAGTTGAACTGTTGAGGCAGCAGGTCGAGCGCCCACAGATTCTCATTGTCGCTCTGTGTGGTGATGACCGCTTCTCCACCGATGATTGAAGCGACAGTACGTGTCAGTTCGTTGGCACCTCCGAGATGGCCTGACAGTACGGAGATAACGAATCGTCCCGTACTGTCGAGGCAAATCACGGCCGGATCTTTATATTTGTTTTTAATTGAGTGTGCAATACTTCGCACGCAGATGCCCAAAGCTCCGATGAAAATAATGCCGTCGAACATTCCGAAATGTTCTGTTACAAAAGTGGTGTAGGAGTTGATAACTATGCACCCTTCGATGGGTTCTTTTGAGTATATGGTGACATTACCTAATTCCTTCTGAATCGTCTGTGCCAATGAGAGGCTTTTCGACGAAACGAGTAGGATTGCAATTTTCTTTTCCATTGTCTATTGTGCTTTGATGATTTCTATTGTATTGTTCTGATCCACGGTGATACGTACATTGCCGACGATCTGTCGTCCTATTTTATCTACGCCTTCGTGGAAGAGGTTAAGGCTCTCTTCACTGACAGAATTGAAGACGATGCAACCGCCCGGTCGCAGCACCTTGTCGATGACTGCAAGCATTTCTATGAGCTTTCCCCCGTGGCCGCCGATGAACACAGCATCGGGTGCTGTCAGCGAGGAAAGATCGCATGAAAGGAAGTCTCCGATCACCATCTGAATTCCCGGCGTACCGAATTTCCGGCTGTTCATTTCCATTAGTTCTCTTCCTTCTTCACGCTGTTCGAACGAAGTGACGTGAAGCTGCGGAAACTGCAGTTTGGCTTCTATTGACACCGATCCTGTGCAGAATCCGATATCCCAAAACGATTCTTTAGTTCTCAGTTCAAGCATACTTAGAGTAAGCAATCGGATAGGCATCTTGGTAATCATCTTGGCGCGTCCGTCGAGAAGATGGAACGCTGTCTCAGGTATTCCGAACGGACGAGGATGAACGGCGGTACGTTCCAATATCATGCAGTTCGGATTGTTGAATGTTTCGTGTATCATCTCGTGAGGATAAAAGCTACGGATTCTCTCTTTGTCTTTATTCCCTAATTCTTCCCCCACTGTGATGCGGTAGTTGTCGTATCCGAAGCAGAGCATCCTTTCCGCAATGGCAGAGGGCGTCTTCTCACGATCGGTCAACAGTCCTATCATCATTTCCCCTTCGATGAGTGCAGCGTCGAATTTGTCCCATGGACGTCCCGTCAGAGAGATGGATCGCATCTCCTGATAAGGAATAACCAGACGGTGAGCGAGCATCTGCAGAGAGTTGAAGGTCGGGTAAAGGATGATCCTCGCGTTGGGAAGTTCACGTCTGACAGTGTTTGCGAAGCCGAAAAAGAGCGGATCTCCCGAAGCGAATACGACAATTTCCGGAATGCCTTCGTATTTCTTAAACACCTCCTTTATCGGCACAGTGATATCTATCCAGACAGCTTTTTCCGGCAATAACGATGCTACCAATTCGTGATGACGTTTTCCACCGGAAAACACTTTACCTTTGGTAATAATCTCATCCACTTCTGCGGGGAACGACAGTCGATTGTCATCGCTCATCCCGATGATATAGAATTGTTGTATGTCAGACATCTCTTCCGGGTTTTAATTGTTCGGCATCGTTGTAGCAGAGGATGGCATTGGTAAGTGTAGCAGCAAGGTTGCTGCCGCCTTTGCGTCCTTCGATGATGAGTTTAGGAATTTCTGTGAAGGGTTTCACCATCTGTTTGCTTTCGCAGACATGTACGAAACCTACCGGCGCGGCGATTATTCCGCAGGGATGTGCATTGCCTTTGCGGATCAGTCTGCAAAGTTCCATTAAAGCAGTGGGTGCGTTGCCAAAGACATAGAGTGCGTCGGGATGTTCCTTTACGGCGAGGCGTACTCCTGCTTGTGTACGGGTGATGTTCTCTGCCTGTGCAATCTCTTCGGTGCGAGGATCGGAAAGATAACAATTTACTTCTAATCCCAACCTCTTTAAAGCACCCTTGCGTATTCCGGCTGCAGCCATGGTAACATCCGTGATGATGTTCTTTGTTGTACCGCTCCGCAGTTTTTCATAAATTGTACTAACGGCATTGTCATCCATCAAGAGGAGATTCTCCATCTCGAAGTCTGCTGTTGTATGAATGGCATGCAGCAGAGCCCATTTCCGGTCGAGAGGAATGTCGGGATGACGCAGCTCCTTTTCGATGGTGCGGAAACTATGGATCATGATTTCCTGACCGATGCCGTTTTCTGATTCATCTTTCTCATTTCGGTAATAGCCGCGCGGAGTGATGAATTTCCCGTTGCGCACATATGACTGCGAGTTGCCGATAATCAGGACTGTGAACATGTCGATCTCTTCCGGATCCATGGCTTGCAACGTGGTGATGACGATCTTTTCATCCGTGCGGCCTGCCTGACGAACAAATCCAACGGGTGTCGATGCTGCACGGCGTTGCAGGAACAGTTCCTTCAGACGATAGAGCTGCCAGTATCGATCCTGACTCTTGGGATTATAGACAGCAATTATGAAATCGGCGTCTGCAGCGGCAATGATGCGTTTTTCAATGCGATTCCAAGGTGTCATGAGGTCAGAAAGAGAGACGACGCAGAAATCGTGCCCCATCGGTGCACCCAACAGCGAGGCGGCTTTCTGAAAGGCGCTGATGCCCGGAAGCGCGATGATCTCCACTTCGCTCTTCCGTTCTTCTTTCATCTCGTAAATGAGCGGTGCCATGCCGTAAATCCCAGCGTCTCCGGAGCTTATTACGCAGACGTTTTTCCCCTGCTCGGCAATTTCGAAAGCCTGTGCGGCTCTGTCTCTCTCTCGTTTCATGCCGGTATCGATACATTCGGCATTCGGACGGAGATACGAGGTGATGAACTGGAAATAGTATTTATAACCAACAATGACATCGCTCTGTGCGACTGCCTCCATGACAGCCGGTGTAATGTCTTGTTCCGAACCCGGTCCGATGCCGGCTACGATGATGCGTGATCTGTTCATTCCTTTATCTGTTATGTGCAAAATTTCTTTCAGCTAATTATATTCATTGGAAAGATTTGCGGATTATTCCTTTTCCTTCCCGTTGGCGTAATCCTGTTTCTTCTGCATGATGGACACCTCTTTATGAGTCGCGATGTACTTCAAATGATCAATGAAGAGCTGCTGTATGTCTGGATTTTCACCCATCCCTTTCCCATAGAGCTTTACCGTGTAACCGGCTGTTGTCAGTTTCTCGTTCCATCCCTTTGCGATGTCGTTGTCTGCATGTTCGCCGGCGACAAGCATGAAGGGAACAAGTAGTACGGAACGAGCTGACGACTTCCGGAGCAACTTTAGCATGTCGTCGAAAGAGGGATAGCCTTCGATTGTCCCGATGAAGTAGTTGTTGAGGCCTTTGGCTCGCAGCATATAGTCGATCATCGTATAGGAGGCCGTGGCCGGAGTATAGGTGCCATGACCTACGAAAATGACAGCGTCAGTACTCTTCGGCAGATGTTTTGTCAGTGCGTCGATGCATTGATCAAAGTCGGAAGGGTGATAAAGAAGCGGTGTCCCGAGACGGATTTCCTTAAAGAGAGATCTCGAGGTTTCGATGTCGTCGCGCAGTGACTCCATTTCCACGCCGTCGATCACGTTGGTCGATTGCACCAGAATGTGAGTATAGCCCTTGGCATGCAGCTGCAGAAGCATCTCCTTCGGTGTCAGTTTCTCGATGCCACGTTCCTTCAGACGTCGGATTACGATGCGCGAGGTGTAGGCTTGAAACACATCTATAGAGGGAAATGTCTTTCTCACGAGAGCGTTGACTGCGTCAATCGTGACGGCTCTTGTGTCGTCGTGTGTCGTGCCGAAGCTGACCATCAGAATTGCCGGTTTGTCGTTGGTGCTTATGGCCTTGAAGAAATCCGATTCGATGAAATTACCCTCTTGAGCCTTGACCGGCATGATGTTGATGAACGAAAAAAGGACAGAGAGAAGGCACAAGCCACTCATAGCTTTGGCGATACAACTGTCGAAATGCAATAAAAATAAATTCCTCGTGCCGCAGCACGCTGAAAGAAACAGATTATCCATGAGGATCGTTTTAATAATCAGATTCCCTGGCCCCGGGGAAATAATGTTATCTGTATGAAACGGCAGGTTTCCTGGCTGATCCCTGAAAAGCGCCTTCCCATTTCCTGACGGAAACAGTGGCAGGAGAATTGCTTTTCTCTGACGGGGTTTACAGTAGCGGGCACTGCTCCGGTTTTTCACCGGCTTCCCTTTTATGCAACCTCAGACGATGATTGCATCACCATTTCAGCAGCAAAGTTAGCATTTATTATTAAATTCGCCCTTCCAAATTGCAACATCTATTATCATGAAGCCTCAAATAGTAATCGGCGCTGTGGCCTCCGGAAGCGGAAAGACCACCTTCACTATGGGTCTGCTGCGCGCGCTCAGCGACCGTGGACTACACGTGCAACCTTTCAAGTGCGGTCCGGATTATATCGACACACAGTTCCATTCGCTTGCAGCGGGTCGTGATTCAGTCAATCTCGACAGTTGGATGGCTTCGCCTGCTCATCTTCGTCACATCTATTCTCATTATGGGGCAGACGCTGATGTCTGTGTGACGGAAGGCGTCATGGGACTTTTTGACGGTTACGACCGTGACAAGGGCAGCACAGCCGAAATTGCGACACTGCTCGACATTCCCGTTCTTCTGCTCGTCAACGCCCATTCAATGGCCTATTCCATTGCTCCGCTTATTTATGGCTTTAGTCGCTTCAATCCTTCGGTAAGAGTTGCGGGCGTTGTCTTCAACCAGGTCTCGTCGACTTCCCATTTTGAGCGACTCAGAGAGGCCTGCGAGGAAGTTGGCGTGGAATGTTTTGGCTATCTTCCTGTCACCGAAGGACTGACGATTCCTTCGCGCCATCTCGGATTGACGCTTGAAGCCGAGCAACAGATGAATGAGGTGATTGCACGTGCTGCCGATGTGGTGAACCG
>CAZIVE010000109.1:7595-8851 GCA_964542435.1 uncultured Parabacteroides sp. | reverse complement strand
GAGAAGGTTAATTCTATCATGAAGAATTATCCTATCTTCGCTTGGTAAAATAAACAAAAACAAAGTCGAGCAGGCCAATTCCCTGCCCGGCTTTTTTCATACCTCATATCAATCATTAAATTCTATTACAAGAAAATGAAAAAAATCATTGCAACTGTGATCGCAGGCCTGATTTTAACGCTATCTCCGGCCTTCGGTCAAACGCCAAACAAAGTAAAATCTTACAATCAGGGAATCAACATCATTCCTGCTCCCGTCAGCCTGGTTCAAAATGAAGGAACTTTCAAACTGATGCCAACCACAAAGTTCTACGCTCCCACAACAGAAGCAAAAACAGTGGCCGCATTTTTTGCAGCCAGAGTTAAAAAATCAACCGGTTATACATTGGGCAATGCCACACAAGAAGGCAATGGTGTGATCTCTTTGAAGATCGATCCGTCCATCAGCAACAACGAGGGTTATACACTCGACGTCACAAGCAGTGAAGTGAAGATTGCTGCAAAAACAGACGCAGGTCTGTTCTACGGAATGGAAACGTTATTGCAGCTGCTGCCGGCTGAGATCGAAAGTGCAAAACTCGTCAGCAATGTGGCTTGGAACATTCCGGCAGTCTCCATCAAAGACGAACCTCGCTTCGAATGGCGTGGTATGATGATCGATGTCTGCCGCCATTTCGTACCCATCGATAACATCAAGAAACAAATTGATGTACTGGCTATGTTCAAGGTCAATCGTCTGCATTGGCATCTGACAGATGATCAGGGCTGGCGTATCGAGATCAAGAAATATCCGAAGCTGACACAGATCGGTTCTACACGTGTGGATGGCGAAGGTACCACTTACAGTGGCTTCTACACACAGGAGCAGATCAAGGATGTTGTCAAATACGCTGCGGCTCGTCACATCACCATCGTTCCGGAAATCGAAATGCCGGGTCATGAACGTGCTGCCATCGCGGCTTATCCTGAACTGTCTTGCGCAGGCAAGACAGTTACACCTCGTATTACTTGGGGCGTTGAACCGATCGTGCTGTGCGCAGGCAAAGACGATGTCTTCAAATTCCTTGAGGATGTGATTGCCGAAGTTGCTCCACTCTTCCCTGGTGAATATTTCCATGTAGGTGGCGACGAATGTCCGAAGGACAGTTGGAAAACCTGTCCGCTTTGCCAGCAGCGTATCAAAGATGAAGGTATTGTAGGTGATGAACATCACACGGCAGAAGAGAAGCTTCAGAGCTACTTCATCCAGCGTATGGA
>CAZIVE010000109.1:0-7495 GCA_964542435.1 uncultured Parabacteroides sp. | reverse complement strand
ATGAACATCACACGGCAGAAGAGAAGCTTCAGAGCTACTTCATCCAGCGTATGGAAAAAGTTGTCAACAAATACGGTAAGAAACTGATCGGTTGGGACGAAATCCTCGAAGGTGGATTGGCTCCTTCTGCAACGGTTATGTCATGGCGTGGCGAAGCCGGTGGTATTGCCGCAGCTCTGATGAATCACGACGTAGTGATGACTCCCGGTAGCAACGGTATGTATCTCGACCAATTCCAAGGTGATCCGAAAATCCAGCCTGTAGCAATCGGCGGTTATACCACATTAAAGAGAACTTACAGTTACAATCCAACTCCGGACACACTCGTAGCAATGGGGAAGGATAAGTTCATCAAAGGTGTACAGTGCAACATCTGGACAGAATACATGTACAACACCAACATCATGGAATACCGCATCTATCCGCGTATCCTCGCTTTGTCGGAAATTGCCTGGACACCGCTGAACCGTAAGGATTATAAAGATTTTGAACGCAGAGTCAACAACGGACTCGTTCGTCTCGACGGTCATAACATCAACTATTACATTCCGCTGCCTGAACAGCCGAAGGGATCTTGCAACACAATCGCCTTCACAGACAAAGCCAATATGGTATTTACGACTACGCAGCCTGTCAAAATGGTTTACACGCTCGACGGCACTCAGCCTACAGCTAAATCCAAAGTCTATACAGCTCCGATCGTACTGACAAAGACGACCACACTGAAGATCGCTTCCGTGCTTTCTTCCGGTAAGATGAGCAAGACCCGCGTCATCAAGGTGGAGAAACAGGCTTACGCTCCTGCCAAGAAGGTTGCTAGCACAACGCCCGGTTTGAAAATGAAGACTACGGACGGAATGTTCCTGAATACTACCAAATTGGCCACCGTTAAGAACTGGAGAGAGTCAACGATTTCCAGTCTGAATGGATTGGTTACAAAAACGGACGAACAGCTGACAGGGCTCAAATCGCAGTATGCAAACATCGCTACCGGTTATGTTAATATTCCTGCTGATGGCATTTATTACTTCAACAGTGAAAACGAAGAGGTTTGGATTGATGGAAAACTGATCGTCAACAATAGTGGTGAAGTGAAACGTTTCTCGCGTCATGATGGTTCGATTGCTTTGGCAAAAGGTCTGCATGAAATCAAGGTTGTATTCCTCGGTCACATCATCGGTGGCTGGCCATCCAATTGGGGAAATGGCACCGTCAAGATTCGCGAAGCCAATCAAGATGACTTCTCGCCGATCGATGCTAGCATGTTATGCTATTAAAAGATTCACAATATGAAATAAGGGGCAGGTTGCAAAATCTGCTCCTTTTTCTTTTGTAAACAGTTTTAGGACTTTGACCTGTCAAAAAAAAGGAAAACCGTAAATTGGAAAACACTATTGTCATGTCAAAGCCCCTTTTCTGTAAACGGATAGAAGGAAAGGCCTTTCATCAACCATCCTTGACTATTCGGATAATCGTTCCTGAATTTCATTTTTACTCAGCCGGAAATGATTTTTCTTAAAATACGTATATAAGAAAACAAGCTGCCTTCCTTTTTTGTATTTTTGACCTTCGAAAACTAAAAAGACGAACGATGAAGGAAGATCAGATAAACGATCTTGAAAGTAAATACGAGAAACTGAGGACCATCATGGAGCTCAAAAAGGCTGATGGATGCTTGTTAACCGTCGATGTGAACCTTTTTTATATGACTGGCCGCGTGTTCGACGGTTTTTTGTATCTGCCTGTAGAGGGTGATCCTTTTTATTTCGTAAAAAGGCCCAACGATTTTGAGGGGAAAAATGTAGCATTTATACGCAAGCCTGAGCAGTTGCCCGACATGTTCGAGGAATTCCATCTAAAGATGCCACGCAAACTGATGCTCGAAGCGGATGAGCTTCCCTTCAATGAATACAACCGATTGCTCACAGCATTTCATGTCTCTTCAGCTCAGAACGCAACGAGCGTTCTCCGCGAAATGAGAAGCATTAAGACAGGTTGGGAAATTGAACAGACACGTATGTCCGGAAAACTGCATGACAAGACATATGCCGATATACCCAAATGCTATCGCACCGGAATGACCGATCTCGAGTTTCAGATCGAGATCGAACGACTTATGCGACTTAACGGCTCATTCGGATTGTTAAGAGCATTCGGACTTAATATGAACACATATATCGGAAACGTACTGGCCGGAGAGAATGCCGAAGCTCCCTCTCCGTTTGACTTCGCTTTGGGAGGTGCCGGACAGACGCCGTTCAGTCCGATTGGTGCTAACGGTACGAAGCTGGAAGAGGGAATGTCGGTCATGGTAGATGTTGCTGGCAACTACATGCCCTATATGACGGACATGTCGCGCGTCTTCTCCATTGGGAAACTGAACGACTTGGCCATGCATGCACATCAGGTTTCCATAGATATTCACAATGAGATTGCCAGATATGCTCGTCCCGGAATAGCTTGCGCCGATCTTTACAACCGTGCCGCCGAGATTGCCGAGAAGGAGGATTTGAGCGAATACTTCATGGGCTGGACACAGCATGCCAAGTTTGTCGGTCATGGTGTCGGATTGCAGATCAACGAACTGCCGGTCATCGCACCACGTTCGAAAGAGGCGCTCATTTCCGGTATGATCATCGCCCTCGAGCCTAAATTCGTCATTCCCGGAACAGGTGCCGTCGGCATTGAGAACACCTACCTCGTCAATGACGATGGTTTGGAGAAGCTTACGTTAACGAACGAAGAGATTATTGAATTAAAATGATACATTTAATTATATGGAAATGAAAAAGACTATATCACTCTTTCTATTATTGACTGCGTTTGTTCTGCCTCTTCAGGCGGCCGATACACAGAACGTAAAACAGGTCAAGAACATCATCTTGCTGATTCCTGACGGAACATCGCTCGCAACGGTCTCAGTCTCCCGCTGGATGCAATGGTATGAGAATCCTGACAAGCCAAATCTGAACATCGATCCCTATCTCTGCGGAACGGTTCGTACCACCTCTTCTAATGCGCCTATTGGCGACTCCGCTCCTACTACATCCTGCTATATGACCGGACATCCCAGCCGTACAGGTTACATCGCAACTTATCCTGTTCAGGACAAAGACAACGATATCTATCCGAATGATCCGAACCGCGCCTATCAACCGATGGCAACCGTACTCGAAGCCGGCAAGCAGCTGCAAGGAAAAGCTGCCGGACTGGTCTTCACCTGCGAGTTTCCTCATGCCACGCCTGCTGACTGCTCCGCTCACAGCTACAACCGCGGACGTTATGACTGGCTCGCTCCTCAGATGGTTCACAACAACCTCGACGTCGTGATTGGCGGTGGTGTTTCCATCCTCACAGGCGATGAAGAGAACTATCTTACAGCCAACGGATGGAAGGTTTACAAGAATGATATCAAAAGTATGCGTTCTGACAACAGCGAGAAGATGTGGGCGCTCTTCGCAGATCGCGAGATGAACTACGACCTCGATCGTAATCCGGATCAGCAGCCTTCATTGGAGGAGATGACCAGCAAGGCTATCGAAAAACTCTCTAAGAATGAAAACGGATTCTTCCTGATGGTGGAAGGTAGTAAAGTAGACTGGGCGGCTCATGCCAACGATCCTGTTGCCATGTACACCGATTTCCTCGCTTTCGACCGTGCCTGCGGTGCAGCGCTGGAATTCGCAAAGAAGGACGGACACACAGCAGTCGTCATTCTTCCGGACCACGGCAACAGCGGTATCAGCCTTGGACGTGAATCCTGCCATGGCTACGACACCTTGACAAAGGATCAGCTTTTCCATCAGCTCTCACTCTATAAACTCACAGCGGAAGGATTCGTAAACAAGCTGAATGCAAGTCCCAACTCGGAAGTACAGAACATTTTCCGCGAGAACGCCGGTTTTGAACTGACCAACGAAGAACTGACGGCTCTCAACAACTGCAAAGGTTATAAGAACAGTCCGATTCCGATGGATCAGCGCAACGACAAGAGCATGGCTTCGCTTTACAGCGGATCGCTCGTCGGATTTCTTTCAAACCTGATTACCAGCCGTACCTGCATCGGATTCACCTCACACGGACATACCGGTGAAGATGTTTTCCTCGCAGCCTATCATCCGGAAGGAACGCTTCCTCTGGGAATGCACACCAATATCGAGCTCAATCATTACCTCTGCGATCTTTGGGGATTGGGAGGCGGAAAGCTGGACGAGCTTAGCAATGAGATTTTCGCCCGCCACACCGATGTCTTTGCAGGTTACGACTGCAAGATCATTCCCGCAGCCAATGAGAAAAGCAATCCGACACTCATCGTGAAGGATAAGAAGAATAAAAAGAAACAGCTTACCATCACGCCTTTCACCAACATCGTCAAATGTGGCAACAAAGGTCAGTCGGAGATCAAGCTCAAATCGGTCATCGTCTATGTGGACAAGAACAACACGTTCTATCTTCCTCAAAGCTTAACCGATTATTTTAAGACGAAATAAATTCGTGGCGGAGACCGTTTCAGTCTCCGCCTTTTTTATACATTTGCATCATAGACAACTTCGAAAAAAACATCATATCCATGAACAACAAAAGTTTAGTTTCTATCGATCAGCTTTCCAAGGAAGACATCCTCCGCATCCTTGACAATGCAAGGAAGTTCGAGGCACGCCCCAATCGCAATCTGCTCGAAGGAAAGGTCGCTGCCACGCTCTTCTTCGAACCTTCCACACGTACACGTCTGAGTTTTGAAACGGCAGTCAACAGACTCGGCGGACGAGTCATAGGATTTCAGGATGCCCGCAACACTAGCACCTCTAAAGGTGAGACGCTGAATGATACCATCAAGATGGTCAGCAACTATGTTGATCTGATCATCATGCGTCATTTTCTTGAAGGTGCTGCCCGCTATGCTTCTGAAGTCACCAACATTCCGATCATCAATGCCGGTGACGGTGCCAATCAGCATCCGTCGCAGACTATGCTCGACCTCTATTCCATCAAGAAGACGCAGGGCAAACTGACAGACTTAACTATCACTATGGTCGGCGACCTCAAATACGGCCGCACGGTTCATTCGCTGATCGTTGGTATGTCGCATTTCAATCCGACCTTCCAGTTCATTGCACCCGACGAGCTGAAGATGCCCGACGAACAGAAGAACTTCTGCGACCGTCATGGAATCAAATATTCCGAGCATACGGAATTCACTGAAGAGGTCATCAACAAGACGGATATCCTCTACATGACACGTGTGCAGCGCGAACGCTTCACCGATCTGGAGGAATACGAACGCGTGAAAAACGTCTATATCCTCAAGAATGAAATGCTGTCCAACAGCCGTGACAATCTGCGCATCCTGCATCCGCTGCCCCGCGTTAACGAAATCGCCTACGACGTGGATGCCAATCCGAAAGCCTACTATTTCGAACAGGCTCGCAACGGTCTGTTCGCGCGTCAGGCCATTATCTGTGATGTTTTAGGAATTAAAGTTGAAGATTAATCTGTAAGAACTATGTCAGAAAAGAAAAAAGAACTCATGGTGGCCGCACTCGAGAATGGAACGGTCATCGACCATATACCCTCAGACCAGCTTTTCAAAGTAGCTGCCATGCTGGGACTCGACAAGATGGAGAACACCATCACCATCGGTAACAATTTCGTAAGCGAGAAGATGGGGAAAAAAGGAATCATCAAGATTGCCGATAAGTTTTTCCTCGAAGATGAGATCAACCGCATCGCGCTCATTGCACCGAATGTCGTGCTGAACGTCATCCGCGATTATGAGGTAGTTGAGAAGAAGACAGTGGAACTGCCGGACGAACTCATCAACCTCGTCAAGTGCAACAATCCCAAATGCATCACAAACAATGAGCCGATGGCTACGCGCTTTGATGTGATCGACAAGGAAAAGGGCACGATCAAATGCCATTACTGTGAACGTAAAATCAACAAAGAAGACATTCATTTGAAATGAAACAGGACTGGAAACCGGGAACCATGATCTATCCGCTCCCCGCAGTGCTAGTAAGCTGCGGGGCAACGCCGGAAGAGTTTAATCTGCTGACGGTAGCTTGGGTGGGAACGCTCTGCACCAATCCTCCGATGTGCTACATCTCCATTCGTCCCGAACGGCACTCCTACCCAATCATCAAGAAGAATATGGAGTTCGTCATCAACCTTACGACCACCGACATGGCGTTTGCAACGGATTGGTGCGGCGTCAACTCAGGACGTGATCACAACAAATTCGAAGAGATGCATCTTACGCCGGGCAAGGCTTCCATTGTCAACGCACCGACTGTGGAAGAGTCGCCGCTCTGCATCGAATGTCGCGTGAAGGAGATCATGGCGTTGGGAAGCCACGATATGTTCATCTCTGACGTCGTCAATGTTCGCGCAGACGAACGCTTCTTTGATCCAGAAACCGGTGCTTTCGACATGGAACGCGCCGGTTTGATGGCCTACGCGCATGGCAAGTATTACGGACTGGGTGAGAAAATTGGGAAGTTCGGATGGTCTGTCCAGAAAAAGAAATGACAGCCGTATGAAAAGATTCGTCCTGCTCGCTTTTGCATTGCTGCTGGTCCTTCCGTTGGATGCACAGCAGATCTTCAACGAAGTGAAGTACAAACGCTTCAACTTCGGTGCGAAGGTGGGCATGAACGCCTCTTTCCCCGTCATCAATACGCTGAAGGTGAACGGCACCAAGATCGATGACATCACGATGCAATATCGTGTGGGATATCTTTTCTCCGTCTTTGGACGCATCAATATGCACCGCTTTTTCATTGAGCCGGGAGCATCTTGGAACAAGCGAGAAGGCAATATGAACTTCACGATTCCGGCATCTGTTTTTCCACAAACCACAACAGGAACGGGCACGGAGACTACGACTACTACGGCCACAGATCTTTCCGGCGTTGTCCGCATGAGCACACATTCCCTGGATTTTCCAATCACGTTCGGATATAATGTTGTCAAAGAAGGAGCTTACGGACTCAGTCTTACCGCAGGTCCCGTGCTGAGATACAGCTACGACATTTCATACACATTAGATCTCAACAACGAGACGCACAAATTCACCAGCGAAGATTCGCCGTTCGGCATCGGTATTGCTTTAGGTGTGGGCGTCAGTATCTCCCGTCTCTTCTTTGATTTCGCTTATGAGTTCGGTCTAAACAAAGCGGAATCTGAATTCTCTGAAAACAGCAGCACTTCCACTCCCACAGCCTCTGATTACAGCGTTCATCTTAATAAACGCATCAATGTGATGAGCATGTCGCTGGGCGTCTTGTTCTAAATCCCTTATTTCCCGAGAAAAATATATAGAAGATAATGCGGCCTCCAAGGAGTCTGTGTCAAAATACAATATTTTAAAGCCTCAGATTGGTGATATCTGTGGAAGCACCTGTTCACTGCCGTATGAAAAGCCTATAAAAGGAATCCGTTTGAGGCACTTTTTCCCAGAGGGAGCGTTTTCGGAATCCGTTTGAGGCACTTTTTC
>CAZIVE010000108.1:0-8888 GCA_964542435.1 uncultured Parabacteroides sp. | reverse complement strand
CAGTCAGTCCCATTTGGCCACTCTGGTAACTGCCCTTATTTTTTCGACTGCAAAGATAGAACTATTTCTTAAAACTGCAAGCGAAATTTGCCATTTTTAATGCAGTAATTGCTGCTTCATCCCCTTTATTTCCATACTTTCCTCCAGCACGGTCTTCCGATTGCTGCATCGTTGCTGTCGTCAGCATACCGAAGATGAAAGGGATATCGTATTTCAGATTCAAGGCGGTGATGCCTTGTGTGACGCCTGAACAGACATAGTCGAAATGAGGAGTTTCTCCTTTGACCACACAACCCAGTACGATGACAGCATTCACATCCGTATGTTCTGCCAGCAGCTTGGCCCCGAAGGTCAGTTCAAAACTTCCGGGGACGCGTCTGACCAGGATGTTCTCTTCTTTGACGCCGTGGCGCTCAAGAGAATTGCAAGCTCCTTCAAGGAGTTTCTCCGTGATATTGTTGTTCCATTCGGAGACGACAATACCAAACTTCATCGCTTTTCCATCCGGAACGCTGTTGAAGTCATACTGTGAAAGATTGTGGTAAGCTGTTGCCATCGGTTGTCGCTCGCCTGATTATTTTGCAAGTGCTGTGGCGCGATCGATATATTTGTCGATATCCGTGACGTCAGATGACATATAATATTTTTCCTTGATCTGCTTGTAAGCCTTCAGTGCGCTGGCATAATCTTTCATGCTTTCGTAAGCCACGCCTGCTTTTTTCAAGTAGATAGGACTAACGACATCATTGTCGGCTTCCTTTGCTGCTTTCTCAAAATAGGTTACGCCCTCTTTGGTATTGCCGAGGTTGACATAGCAGTCGCCGATCAGACCCGTAATAGCCGGAGAGATCATATTGTCTTCACCCTTGAAAGATTTGAGCATGTCAAGAGCCTTCTGTGTCTCACCCAAACGGAAGTAACAGATTCCTGAATATGCTTTTGCCAAATTGCCTGATTTCGTGCTTCCATAACTCTTGGCAATCGCTTCGAAGCCTTGGAAATCGGCGCCGTTACCATGAAGTGCCAGGTTGAAAGAGTCAGCTGCGAAATACTGTTCGCCGCGGAAGATTGCAGCAGAAGCTTTTTTCTCCTGAGGAATCATATATCCGTATTTAATACCCAGAATTGCGGCAACGATCACCAAAATACCAACGATTGCGATAATGATCTTCTTTGAATTCTGCTGGATGAAACGCTCCGACTTGGATACGATTTCTTCTACTTCAAGACCTTCTTTGGGGTTCTTCTCTTTAGCCATAATCGATTATAATATTTTATTAATTTCTTCTTTACGTTGTCTCCGTCCACAAAATCTGTTTCGTGGATTCAGAGTGCAAAAGTAGTTTTTTTAAAGATATAAATCATATTCTCAACGTATATTTTTTAATTTTGTGCTGTAAAAAGGATTCAGATGATACTCAGAAAGTTTTCTCTTCTCAATTTTAAGAATATTCTTCAAGCCGAAATTGTCTTTTCTCCCAAGCTGAACTGTTTCTTCGGGAACAACGGAATGGGAAAGACGAACCTGCTTGATGCCATCTATTATCTATCTTTCTGCAAGAGTCATCTGAATACCAACGACAGCCTGATCATTCACAATGGAGAGGATCTTTGTGTCGTACAAGGTTCGTATGAGTATGACGAACATGTGGACGATATCTTTTGTGCCATTAGAAGGAATCAGAGGAAACAGTTCAAACGGAACAAGAAGGAATATGAACGTCTGTCGCAGCATATCGGATTGATTCCGCTGGTCATGGTTTCGCCTGCCGATGCTTCTCTCATCCAGGGCGGGAGTGATGAACGTCGGCATTTCATGGATCAGATCTTGTCGCAGAAGGATAAGATCTATCTCAATGCACTGATCCAGTATAATAAAGCGTTGCTTCAGCGTAATTCCCTCCTGAAGGATCAGCGTATGGAGGCTTCGTTGTTTGATGCGCTCGAGTTGCAGCTGGTGCGTTATGCGGAGGTTATCTTCGAGAAGCGCGTCCTGCTTATCAAGGAGCTTCTCCCGTTTTTCAATGCCTATTATCAGCAAATTTGTAACTCCAAGGAACAGGTCGGCTTGAATTATGTCTCGCAGCTGAGTGATAGTGATTTCGAGAAGGAGCTTCGGCTCAATCGCGAACGCGACCTTATCATCGGATATACTTCTGTCGGCATTCATAAAGATGAGCTGGAGATGAAGCTTGGTGACTATCTGATCCGCCGTATCGGTTCTCAAGGACAGAACAAGACGTATCTGATCGCCCTGAAGCTGGCGCAGTTCGCCTATCTCAAGTCGCAGGGCATGACAACGCCTCTGTTGCTGCTGGATGATATTTTCGACAAACTCGATGCCGATCGGGTGGCTTCCATCATCCGGCTTGTCAGCGGGAATGAATTCGGACAGATCTTTGTGACCGATACCAACCGGAAATATCTCGATACGATTCTGGAGAGTATGCAGAACGACTTTGCCCTCTTCAAAGTAGATAACGGCAATGTAGAACCCTTGAAAGAATCCGAAGATGCAAAGGACGAATGAACAGAATATGAGTGATCTGCTGGATGTCTTCTTCGGTCAGCATCCTGAGCTGAAGCAGCGCATGATGGAAGAGCGGATTGTCCGTTCGTGGAAATCTTTGATGGGATCGTTGGTGGCGCGTTATACATCTACTATATATATACGTGATAAAGTGCTCCATCTTTCCATCACTTCTTCTGTGCTACGCAGTGAACTGCTGCTGAACAGAGATCAGCTGATCAAGAAACTGAATGATTTCTGCGGATGTGAAGTCGTCACACAGATTGTAGTCCGTTAATTCCTCACGATCTCTGATTCGGAGATCACACAATCCATTTTTATATCGAAAGGTTCACAGGGAATCTTGTCAAACAGCTGGAAGTCGAAGCAGATGCCCATCTTGGGAACCGGCAAAGAGGAGAGAAGACGGTCGTAAAAACCTTTGCCTCGTCCCATTCGGTTCAAGGCTCTGTCGAAAGCAATTCCCGGGACGATGATCAGATCGATTTCCTTTTCGGAAACAGTCGACTCTGCCGTCGGTTCCAAGATGCCGAACGCTCCGCTACGAAGCGATTCCGGTCCTGCATAAGGCGAGAGCTTCAAGTCATTGCCTTCAACGATGGGCAGAAGAAGCGTCTTGCTCTTATACCATTTCTCAATGAACGCAGCGGTCTGCACTTCTCCCGGCAGCGCCTCATACAGCGCTACACAGTTTGCCCGGATGAACAGATCGCTCTGTTCGACCTTGTCCAAAATCGCATGAGAACGTTCTAACAAAAGATCAGCTGAGAAAGTTCCCTTTGCTTGTGCGATTTCTTTTCGAAGCTTTTGCTTTGCTTTGGAGATTTCCATTCTTCAGTGTCGGGAATGATTTTCCCTCTTTCAAAACCTCAACGGCACGTTTCAACGTCGGATCATCTTTGAGATAGATCGGATAGAAACCTTCGTCGTCAAAGAAGTTGCGTACAATGTAGGCCTCCAGTTCTGTCTCCAGCAGCTGACGCGAGATATTGATCAGAATCGGACGTTTACGCAATCCTTTTGCTTCGGCATAGTTGGCGAAGTCGTTGAGGATCGGTTGTCTTTCCAGATAAGTCTGCAGATCGTTCCATCTCTTGAACGAGGAGAGTTTTATGCGGTTGTTGTTGGAGTATTCCAGGGCATACATGAAGATAAGTCCGTTGCTGACGGCTTCCTCATAGTAAGAGGTCATGCCGAAAGTGTCGCGCGGAATGAAGATATCAGGCATGATTCCACCGCCACCGTAAACGGTTCGTCCCATGACTGTGTGGTATTTGACCTTTTCATCCAGCTTGATGCTGTCTGCCGAGTCAAACTCTCCGTGCAGATATCGGTTGTAGATGTCCTGATCGTATTCTTCCGTCTTGCCCAGTTCGTATTTCTTCTGGATGCAACGGCCTGAAGGCGTGTAGTAACGGGCGATAGTGAGTCTGACAGCCGATCCGTCGTTCAGAGCGATCTGCGTTTGAACCAGACCTTTTCCGTAGGTGCGGCGTCCGATGATCAGACCACGGTCGTTGTCCTGAATGGCTCCGCTGAAGATCTCACTGGCGGATGCCGAGATCTCATCGGTCAAAACGACCAACGGAGATTTGAGACAAGTGCCTGTGCCATTGGCATAGACATCCGAGCGGGGGAAGTTCTTGCCTTGCAGATATTCAATCAGCCGTCCTTCCGGAAGGAATTCGTTGACCATATTGTTGGCTGCGTCCATATATCCGCCCGTGTTGCCGCGGAGGTCGATGATGAACGAGTTGGAACCCTCTTTCTTGAGTTTGGCTATCGCTGTAATGAATTCATCGTACGTGTTGCGGGCAAATTTGCTGATCTTGATGTAGCCGATTCCTTTGCTGACGGTGTAAGCCACATCCACCGTGTTGACCGGAACATCGCCGCGTGTTACGACGAAGGTGCGCAGACCTTTGATGCCGCTACGCTGAACGCCCAATTTGACTGTGCTGTTTTTTGCACCGCGCAGGGTCTTCATCACCTTTGCCTGATCCATCTTCTGACCGGCGAAGTTTTTGCCGTTGATGGTGATGATACGGTCGAACGGTAGCAATCCGGCTTTTTCAGCAGGACCGCCTTTGATGACGTTGATGACAAGAATCGTATCGCTTTGGAAATTGAAAGAGACGCCGATGCCGCTGAAGGAGCTTTCCAAATCTTCATTCACCAGGGATGCGTCGCTTGCGGGAATATACAGAGAATGGGGATCGAGCTCGCTGAAGATCTTTGGAATCGTACCTTCAACCAGATCCTCCATATTTACCGAATCCACATATTGTTCATCGATAATGTCGAGAATGGCATTGATCTTATTGCCACTTGAAAAACCATGGCTCCTACCTTTACTTATCGAGAGGTAATAGTTCCCAATGAAAATTCCAAGTGCTATGCTTGCCGCTATGATAACGGGAAGCCAGACCGACAATCTTTTGTTTCTGTCCATAGAAAAGTTATGTCTTTATTCGCTAATATCTATATAAACAACCTCAACGTTCGCACGTCGAAGCAAATCAATTCCGTCTTCCATACGATATTTGGAAGCATAAACCACTCTTTTAATTCCTGCTTGAATGATTAGTTTCGCACATTCAATGCAAGGTGCAGAGGTGACGTAGATTGTAGCATCGCGACTGCTGTTGGAGGAAGCTGCCACTTTTGTGATGGCATTTGCTTCAGCGTGTAACACGTAAGGCTTGGTGACATTGTTTTCGTCTTCGCAAATGTTCTCAAAACCTGAAGGAGTTCCGTTGTATCCGTCAGAGATAATCATTTGGTCTTTTACGACCAATGCTCCGACTTGGCGTCTTTTACAATATGAATTTTCTGCCCAAATAGTCGCCATTCTCAGGTAACGTTTGTCTAATTCGTATTGCTTGTCTGTTTTTTCTTGCATCCGTACGTAAAACAATTAAATCGGCAGAGTTTCCTCTGTAATTTCGAACTGCAAAGTTAGTTATTATTTGTTTCTCGAAGTTCATCATTCTTTCTTTTATTTTTTTTGAACTTGTGAAAGATAGTCCGCTCCTGTCTCTTTCGCTCGATGAACATTGGGAGAAATGCGGGATCGTCATTCATTTCAACTTTGTATTATATGATGTATATCGCTTTTCTCATTCATTTTTGTGCTATATATATAAGATGTATAAGGCTTCCCTCTTTTTATTTTCTCCATCATACACGAACGGATCTTCGTTCTCTACGGATGGAAATAATTTTCAACCATGGTTAAAACTTTTTTTCATAGTGATCCAAAAATATTTAACCACGGTCAAATAATGTTTCAACCATGGTTAAAATATTTTTTATCAGTGTGACTTTTCCGTAAATCAATGACAACGGATGAAAAATCTCTTGTTCAGACGCCTTTTCTCATGAGGCGATGCTTCGTCTATTGACCGATGGATGTCTCTTTCTTGATTCCGTTGCGGATCAGCAGAGCGTCGATCGTGGCGTCTCTTCCACGGAAGTTACGATAGAGGATGCTTGGATCTTCCGTTCCGCCTTTCGAAAGAATGTTGTCGCGAAACTTCTTGGCAGTCTCCTTATTGAAGATTCCGTGTTCCTTGAAGGCTGCGAATGCGTCTGCATCCAATACTTCTGCCCATTTGTATCCGTAATAACCTGCGGAATAACCGCCTGAGAAGATATGGGAGAAGTTGGTGCTCATGGAGCTGTTTTCAACTTGCGGGAGCAAGGAAGCAGGCGTCCAGGCTTTTTGTTCGAACGAAAGGACGTCTCCGCTGAAAGGCTGCTGCAGTGTATGCCAAGCCATGTCGAGCAGTCCGAAGCTGATCTGACGGCAGCAGTAATAGCCACAGTTGAAGTTGGAAGCATCGACGAGGCTTTTGACCATCTCTTCCGGAATCTTCTCGCCTGTTTGATAATGTACGGCGATCTGATTGAGGAACTCGCGTTGCGTAAGCCAGTTTTCCATGATCTGAGATGGCAGTTCCACGAAATCTCTATATACGCTGGTGCCTGAAATGCTTTCATAGGTGCATTTACTGAGCATTCCGTGAAGAGAATGTCCGAACTCATGGATGAAGGTGTTCACTTCGTCAAACGTAAGAAGCACAGGTTTGTCGCCGGTCGGACGCGTGAAGTTCATCACGAGGAGAATCTGCGGACGGCTGTCTTTTCCGTTTTCCATGTATTGTGCTTTGATGTTGTTCATCCAAGCGCCCGACTGTTTCGTGGGACGCGTGAAGAAATCCGTGTAAAGAACGCCGAGGAAGCTTCCGTCTGCGTCGAACACTTCATACGTTTCTACCTCTTTATTATATACAGGAATCCGTTTGCTCTTCTTAAAGGTGATGCCGTAAAGCTGTGTGGCGAGTCCGAAAATGCTCTCACGCACGTGGTTCAGTTCGAAGTAGGGACGTGTCATCTCATCGTTGACGTGGAAACGGAGATCCTTAAGCTTCTCGGAATAGAAATTCCAATCCCAAGGCATGATGGTCATATCTTTGTTCTCCAGTCCTGTAGCGAATCCTTTCACTTCGTTGTATTCGTTGATGGCGACCGGTTTGTAGGCTTTGAGCAGTTCGTCGAGCAGTTTATACACGTTGGACGGATTCTTGGCCATCGTGTGAAGCTCTTCGTATTCGGCATAGTTCTTGAAACCCATCAGTTGAGCGAGTGCCAGACGATCGTTGACGATTTTCTTGACGATTTCCTTGTTGTCATATTCATCACCTTTATTGCCGACGCTCGTAAAGGCGCGATACATCTTTTCACGAAGATCCCGTTTGGCGGAATAGCGCATGAAGGGAGAATAGCTGGGTGCGGAGAGATTGAAAAGCCAGCCCTGTTTCCCTTTTTCCTTGGCTGCGTTCATCGCATTCTCGCGGATGCTGGGCGGCAGACCTTCAAGGTCTTTCTCGTCGGTGATCAGCATTTCGAAACGACTGAGATCCTTCAGGTCGTTCTCGTCATATTGCAAGGCGAGAAGGCTCAACTCTGTAGAAAGCTTGCGGAAGGTTTCTTTGTCTGCCGCATTCAGCGTGGCTCCTTGTTCTTTGAAAGTCTCGTAGGTATCCTCGAGCAGCTTCTTCTGTTCGGTAGTCAGATTCAGCGACTCTTTAGCGTCGTAGATGGCTTTGACTCTCTGGAAGAGCTTCTCGTTCATATATATATTATTGCTGCTCTCAGTGAGGAGCGGGGAGACGCGTTGTGAAATGGCAAGCATCTCGTCGCTGGCATCGGCGCTGAGCACATTGAAGAAGGCACTGCTTACTCTTCGGAGCATCTCGCCACTTTGGTCGAGTGCTTCAATCGTGTTCTTGAATGTTGCCGGCGTCTGGTTGTCCGCTATGGTTTTAATCTCTTTGTCGAGACGAAGAATGCCCTCTTTAAAGGCCGGCTCGTAATGTTCTGTCTTGATTTTGTCGAAAGGCGGCGTGCCTAACGGCGTATTATACTTCGTAAAGAAAGGATTGTTTACTGCTTGTACCATGATGCATAAATTGAATAAGAAAATTGCTAGGATCGTTTTTTTCATGTCTTTAGACTATTTAGTTGAACGGGCAAAGATAGTCATTCCTTCTAATTCTTAAAAAGTTAGGCCGTTTATTTTTACAGTTGTGAATATTCCTTCAGCTTTTTCCAAGAAAATATGTGAAATAATCGAAGAAATCTTTGGATTTATTAAAATGAGTTACTAAATTTGGGCTGTCAATTGGAAAATCAGTGACAGTTGTGAACCTTTTTTTGTTATGATGAACCCGTGTTGATGCTGTTTTTAATTCACTTCGTTGATTTTTTTCAATACATTATTCGGTAATCTGTGGTAATCTGTGTTTTTTACCAATATATTAATAACCTAAATAATCTAATCCTATGAATGGAGGAATGATTTGTAAACATTTTCTTTGGGGATCTTTGTTCTTGTTCTTTAGCGCAAGTCCAGTCTTCGCAGCAGATGAAGGCGTCCCTGTTACCCATGTGAATGCCGTTCAACAGAACGGAAGGACGGTTACTGTAACCGTTAGTGATAAGGCAGGTGCCATCATTGGTGCTAATGTTATTGTAAAAGGTACAACAAATGGTAACATTACCGATACCAACGGTAAGGCTACGATTCAGAACGTACCAACAAATGCAACTCTCGTCGTATCCTATATCGGATATGTAAGTCAGGAAGTTCAAGCTAGAGGTGGTAATATTAAGGTCACCCTGGTCGAGAATACCCAGAATCTGAATGAAGTCGTCGTCGTCGGTTATGGTACGCAGGCAAAGAAGGATATTACAGGATCTGTCGCTGTCGTATCCAGCGAAGCTTTGACTGAAACGCCAGTGGCTACCTTCGCAGAGGCCCTGCAAGGTAAGGCTTCCGGTGTGTATATCTCTT
>CAZIVE010000107.1:0-8899 GCA_964542435.1 uncultured Parabacteroides sp. | reverse complement strand
GCCAAACTTTCGAATGACACGGCTCTTAGGTAATTAGGTTGTTGTGATTTTTAGAAATCTACTTCAAGATGACGGTGACGCTTCGCGCTCCTTGCGCGCCCATGACCAAAGCCTGCTCGATGTCAGCCGTCTTGGACGGACCGGAAATGAAGGTGCCGAAGCCGTAGTCGTTGAACTGAATCTTCTCGTAGGCTTCATGCATCGTGTTGACGATCTCGTTTTTGTCGAGGACGATGGCGAGCTCTTCGGAGATGAAGTAAACCACCTTCTCCTTCACGTTCTGAGGAATCCAGATGCAGCCGTTTTCAGCCACGCCCAGTTCGCCTTTGATGATGGCCAGGTCGGTTCCGTTCAGATCCTGAGGTTTCTCTACCTCGTCCGGATTGATGGTTGCGATGTTTACATCAGGCAGGTTCGACGCGATGGTCTTGGCAGCCGGGAAAAGCGAGCGTACCAACGTATTGATGTCGTCGTCGGGCTTCATCTCGACCACGTTTCCGCCCACAGCCTTGCTGATGCTGATGAACTGCTGCAGCTTATCGGGATAACGCATGTAGTCAGTGATGTCCGCCGGCTTGTCATACCGTTCTCTGATATTCTTTTTGATCTTTGACAAGATCTCTTCTTTGCTGCTCATTTCTTTTCCTCCTTTCCTTGTTGGATTTCGCCTTTCGTCCACATGGCGTTGAACGATTCTTTAGCGAATCGTGGCAATTCGCGGCCGATTCCCCAGGCATTTACACTGCTGTAAACGAGGAACCGCGGCATGTGGTTGATGATTGGGGCGAACTTTAGGGCTGTCGTGTAAAGTCCGGGACGTGAATAGACGAAGTTCAGCGACTTCGAAATGAATTTCTTGGTCGGGTTAGCTTTGCCTAAATCGTCCAGATTCTGGCGCCAGCGATAGATTTGTTCTGCCAGATCCACTTTAGCCGGACAGACATTGTCGCACGAGCAGCAGAGTGAGCAGGCGGAGACATTGTCGGAATATCTCTGCGGGTCACGAAGCATGCCGAGGTTGATGCCGATTGGTCCGGGAATAAAGTAGGTGTAGGAATATCCGCCACTGCGGCGATAGACCGGACACGTGTTCATGCAGGATCCGCAGCGCATGCACTTCAGTGCCTGCCAATGCTCCTCGTTTTCAAGGATATCGCTTCGTCCGTTGTCCACGAGCACGGTGTGCATCTCACTTCCCGGACGCGGTTTGCGGAAGTGTGAAGTGTAGGCAGTCACAGGCTGTCCCGTTGCTGAGCGCGCCAGCAGCCGGGTGAATACGCCCAAGGCCTTGTAATCGGGAACGACCTTTTCCAATCCCATCGAGACGATATGCAGCTTCGGAACCGAAGTACACATATCCGCATTTCCCTCGTTGGTGCAAACGACAACGTCGCCGGTTGCAGCCACGCCGAAGTTGGCTCCGGTGAGGCAAGCGTCTGCCGTGAGAAATTCGTTGCGGAGATGCATGCGGGCCGCTCTGGTCAGATAGGTCGGATCGTAATTGTCCTTTTCGGTATGAAGTTTCTCTTCGAAGAGTTTGCCGATCTGCTGGCGTTTCACATGGATGGCAGGCAAGACGATGTGGCTTGGAGCCACCTTCATCATCTGCAGGATGCGTTCGCCGAGATCAGTCTCGACGACGGTGATACCTTTATCTTCGAGGAATGGATTCAGATGGCATTCTTCGGTGAGCATGGATTTGCTCTTGACCATCTTCTTCGCTCCGTGACTCTTCAGAAGATCGAGGATGATCTGGTTGTGTTCCGATGCATCTTTGGCCCAATGGACGATGACACCATTGGCTTCGGCATTTTTGGTGAACATCTCCAGATATTCGTCGAGATGCGTGATGGTGTGCATTTTCACACGACTGGCATATTCACGCAATTCTTCCCATTCGGGAATGGCTTCGGACAGCTTGTCGCGTTTTTCACGCACGATCCACAGTGTCTCATTGTGCCACTGCTCTTCCGTCTTATTGGTAAGGAAGCGTTCTGCCGCTTCTGAATGTTTCGTGCTCATAATCCTGCTGCCAATATTTGTACTACATGGATAAACTGGATAGGGATATTCTCTCGACGAGCAATTCCCTGAAGATGCATGAGGCACGAACTGTCGGCGCCCGTGATGTATTCGGCACCTGTCGCTACGTGATTCTTCAGTTTGTCTTCGCCCATACAAACGGAAACGGCAGGCTCTTCAATGGAGAAAAGTCCTCCGAACCCGCAGCATTCGTCCACTTTCTCAGGTTCGTGAATCTCCACGCCTTTGACGAGCGAGAGCAGATCCCTGATCTTATTGAAGGGAGCGACATTCAGTTCGCTGGCCGATGAAAGGTTTAGTTCTCTCACGCCGTGGCAACTGTTATGGATGCTGACTTTGTGTGGAAACACGCCGGGCAGTTCCTTTACCTTCAGAATGTCGTGCAGGAACTCGCATATCTCGTAGATCTTACCGCTCGTGAGGCATTCGTGTTTCCCTTTCAGAAGACGCGGATAGTTGAGCTTAACGAAAGCAACGCAGCTGGCCGACGGACCAACCACGTAGTCATATTTGGCAAACAGATCTTCGAAATGCTCAGCCAAAGGTATGGCGGTCTTTTCAAAACCGCCATTAGCCATTGGTTGTCCGCAGCAGGTTTGCTTTAGCGGATAATCGACGTCAACCTTCAAATGCTTGAGCAATTTGTAGGCTGCGACTCCCACTTCAGGAAAAACCGCATCTACGTAACAAGGAACAAATAATCCTACTTTCATTATGAAGGAATTATTCGTAATGTGAATCGTAGTAAACGACCTGAGTCTGCAAGTACTCTTCCAGACCGTGTTTGCCATCGGCGCCACCGATACCGGATTTTCTCCAGCCAGCATGGAAGCCCTGCATAGCCTCGAAATTCTCGCGGTTGATGTAGGTCTCGCCGAACTTCAGTGAGCGAACCATCTTGGCAGCTGTGTCAAGATCTTTCGTATAGATGGATGAGGTCAGACCATATTCGCAGTCGTTAGCCCATTCGATAACCTGATCGACGTTGTCAAATTCAACGATCGGCAGAACCGGACCGAATGTTTCCTGATGAATGATATCCATCTCCTGTTTGCAGTCGATCAGCAAGGTCGGTTCGATGAAATAACCTTTCGTTCCAACGCGATGTCCGCCATAAACCAGCTTTGCGCCCTGTTCGATGGCATGTTCGATCTTTGCCAGAACGGTCTTCAGTGCTCTTTCTTCTACCAATGGACCCATATCGAGATTGGCATCCTTGGAAGGATCGCCGAACTTAACCTTCTTCAAACCTTCTGTCATCTTGGCAATGAAGGCGTCTTTGATGCTCTTGTGCACATAAACACGTTCTGCATTGTTGCAAACCTGACCGGTGTTGTCTACACGTGAATCGATGATGGATTTGACAGCCAGATCCAGATCGGCATCCGGAAGAACGATGGCCGGAGCTTTTCCGCCCAATTCCAGAGAAACCTTCGTGATGTTGGGAGCTGCAGCCATCATAATCTGCTGTCCGGCTTCCACGCTACCTGTCAAGCTGACGATTCCAACCTTCGGATTCTTAGCCAAAGCGTTGCCAATGACAGAGCCGCGGCCCATAACCAGATTGAATACACCTGCGGGCAAACCTGCTTCTTCAACGACCTCTGCAAATACATACGCATTTTCCGGAGTCAGCTGACTGGGTTTGACAACGATGGTGTTGCCTGTAACCAAAGCGGGAGCAGCCTTTCTTGCGATCAGGAAGAACGGGAAGTTCCAAGGAAGAATACCGGCAGCTACGCCAATAGGTCTCTTGAACAGGAAAATATTCTCGTTGGCACGGTCGCTCTGGATGATCTCACCTTCATAACGGCGAGCCCATTCAGCCATATAATCGATATAATCAGCCGTGAAGTTTGTCTCGACGTTGGCGAGTCCTTGTGTCTTGCCACCTTCGCGAACGATGATGTCCGTGAACTGTTTCTCTCTCTTGCGAATGCCTGCAGCTATTTTCTTCAGATAACCGGCGCGTTCAATGGCAGGAACTTTCTCCCATTTTACTTGAGCCTTGGCTGCCGCTTCGACCGCAGCATCTGCATCTTCAACTGTACCTTCGGGTTGACGAGATATGACCTCTTCTGTGGACGGGTTCAGCACGTTGATCCACTTTCCGGATTTGTTCTCAATGAACTTTCCGTCGATAAACATCTTTAAATCTTTCATGGTAGCACTATTAAATTATAAATGATTCTGACGATTTCTAACGGATGATGATCCGCTACTTTCGTTATTACTTATTGCAAATATACTATCATTTAGGAGATCAATAGTTTACTAAAATGATAAAAAGTCTCTGAATTCTGATAAATGATGCTAACATCGCTTAAGGAATTCAGAGACTCTAATAAGGTTGAACCGCTGCGCCGGAGATTTTCCGGAGCCGGTAATTATTTCAGATCGCTCAAGGCTTTCTTGATTCTGTCAATCGATTTGATGATATTTTCGTCTGAAGTGGCGTAGGAGAGACGAATGCATTCGGGAGAACCGAACGATTCACCGCCGACCGTTGCTACATGTCCTACTTCCAGAAGATACATGGCCAGATCGCCTGAGGTCTCAATCTTTCTGTCGCCAAAGCTCTTTCCAAAGTAAGCGCTGACTTTCGGGAAGATGTAGAAGGCTCCGTCAGGAACGTTCAGCTCGATGCCCGGAATCTCTTTGCACAGTTTTACAATCAGATCGCGACGGCGGAGGAATGCTTGGCGCATTTTCTCGACACAATCCTGAGGACCGTTGAATGCCGCGGTTGAAGCTTTCTGTGCGATGGAGCTTGGACCGGAAGTATATTGACCTTGCAGTTTGCTACAAGCTTTAGCCAACCAGAGCGGAGCAGCGAGGAATCCGATTCTCCAACCGGTCATTGCGTATGCCTTGGAAACACCGTTGATAACAGCGACGCGCTCTTTGATTTCGTCAAACTGTGCGATGCTCTCGTGTTTACCTATATAATTGATGTGCTCGTAAATCTCGTCAGCGATGACGATGATGTTCTCATGCTTGGCAAGTACGTCAGCCAATCCTTTCAGTTCTGCTTTGCTGTAAACGCTTCCGGTTGGATTGGAAGGCGAACAGAGAATCAGTGCTTTGGTCTTGGGCGTGATGGCAGCTTCGAGTTGAGCCGGCGTGATCTTGAAGTCCTGTTCTATTCCGGCAGGTATGATCACATTCTTTCCCTCGGCCAGTTTAACCATTTCTATGTAGCTGACCCAATAAGGTGCAGGCACGATCACTTCGTCACCTTTGTTGACGATGCAGAGAATGGCGTTGCATACCGATTGCTTTGCTCCATTTGAGACGATGATCTGGTCTGCCGTGTATTCCAGGCCATTCTCTCTCTTCAGTTTATTGACGATGGCTTTTCTCAGATCCATGTATCCAGGGACAGGAGAATAGAAGGAGAAGTTGTCGTCAATGGCTTTTTTAGCAGCCTCTTTGATGTGGTCGGGAGTATAGAAGTCAGGTTCACCGACGCTAAGATTGATGACATCAACACCCTGAGCTTTCAGCATGTTGCTCTTTTGTGACATTGCCAGCGTAGCTGATGGCGACAGGCTGGCCAAACGATCCGAAATTTGTGACATAGCTATATTATATATAATGTATAGATGGTTATTTGATGTTGTGCAATGTGTGCCCCATTCTCTCCTTCTTCGTTTCCAGATAGAATTCATTATAAGGATTGGGCGTGATTTCAATCGGGACATTCTCCACGATATGAAGTCCATAAGCTTCGAGACCGACACGTTTGACCGGATTGTTGGTGATCAGTCGCATATTATGAATGCCGATGTGTCTGAGAATCTGTGCGCCTACGCCGTAATCACGTTCATCGGCTTTGTGTCCGAGTATAAGGTTTGCATCCACGGTGTCTGCACCCTCTTCCTGTAGCTTGTAAGCTTTCATCTTTTCCATCAAGCCGATGCCTCGGCCTTCCTGGCTCAGGTAAACGACAGCGCCGCGTCCCTCTTTCTCAATCATGCGGAGTGCTTTGTGCAGCTGTTCACCGCAATCGCAACGCAAAGATCCGAAGATGTCGCCCGTTGCGCAAGATGAATGTACGCGAACCAATACAGGATCTTCCGTCTCCACATTTCCTTTGATGATGGCGATATGTTCCAGTCCGTTACTTTTCTGACGGAAAGGAATCAGCTTGAAATGTCCGTATTCAGTAGGAAGATCCACCTCTTCGCCCTTCTCGACGATCGATTCGGTCTGAAGACGATAGGCGATGAGGTCGTTGATACTGATGATCTTGATGTTGAATTTCTTTGAAACATCGACGAGCTGTGGCAAACGAGCCATTGTTCCGTCGGGATTGGTGATCTCGATCAATGCACCTGCAGGTGTCAATCCAGCCAAACGACACATGTCGATGGTAGCTTCGGTGTGACCGGCGCGACGTAACACGCCTTTCGACTTTGCACGCAAGGGATTGACATGCCCAGGACGTCCCAAATCAGCAGGAGTGGTATGTTTGTTGGCCAGAGCGAGAATCGTCATGGCTCTGTCATGCATGGAAACACCTGTTGTGCAACCGTCTCCGATCTTGTCCACTGTAATGGTGAATGGAGTTCCGAGCAATGAGGTGTTGTTGGCTACCATCATGTCTAACTCGAGTTCTTCGCAGCGTTCTTCTGTGATAGGAGCACAGAGAAGTCCTCGTCCGTTCGTGAGCATGAAGTTCACCTTTTCGGGGGTAATCTTTTCAGCTGCAATAATGAAATCACCTTCGTTCTCACGATCTTCATCATCTACTACAATAAGGAATTTTCCATCGTGGAAATCCGTTATCGCCTCTTCAATGCTGTTTAATTTTATTATTTCGTTCATAGTATCTTTATCCTTTATCTTTGGATTTATACTTTTCGACAAATGTACTAAAAATAGATAACATATCCTCGCAAGTCTTGTCTACCGTCTCAATATCGTGTCTGAGAAGCTTGCGCTGATAGGTTGCAACGAGGTAAATCGGCAGACCTACAGGAACAAACCAACCGATGGCGAGCTTCAGTTTCGGACTGGTATGTTCTCCTAATCTTTTGTATCCGCCGATAATGGGGAAATCCATCAGTTTGTTAAGGACGAGTATGTTGTCTGAATTGGATAGCTCCTCCACGATGCTTTCCATCTGCTTTGCAATCTCTTCCGCTTTCTTGTCTTTCCCGCCTTCTTTCCAGAATTTCAGATAATTGAGCCAGCGTCTGTGTTGGAATACATATTCTTTGCAGGCCTTTCCCAATATCTCAAGTCTCGAAGCAACATCGTCGTAATTTGGCTCATACATGATGACTTCCTTCATCTCGATTTTTCTGCCCTGACGTTTCCCAACCAGATTCTTCAGTGCGTTCAGATAGGTGTCGGCATTCAAAATAACAGAGTCGTTGACAGCCTTATACGTTAAGAAGATTCCAAGCGGCGTGAGCACTGCCGAACTGAGCCACATACCTTCCCATGCTGCCCAGACACCGTCGCGTGCCATCTTGAATCCTACATTATTTACAATATAATAAAAGATGAACAGGAATACGGAGATTACGACCGGCATTCCCAACCCGCCTTTGCGGATGATTGCTCCCAGCGGTGCGCCGATGAAGAAAAAGACCAGACAGGCGAAGGACAACGTGAATTTATTATGCCATTCTGTGAGGTGTCTTCTGATTTTGTATGCTTCATCGCCAATCGTTGAGGCTTTGAAGAAATATTCTGTCTTAACAGATTCTGCTTGTGTCTTGGCAACGCCGATCATCCTTGCCTGTAAATTGGGCTTGTTGTCTGATAGAATGCTATCCAGAATATAGGCAGACGGTGGAAGGACCTTGTGTTCTAACTGGTGACTGGCTTCCATCTGATGTTCGGCTATCTCCATGTCTGCCCGTTCTGCCGAATTTTCTTGATCGGCCGTAATAGACATTCGGTACGACTTCTTATACATGTCTGCGGCGTTAACCGATTTTACGCTGTCAAGTTTGGTCGTCATCGAATCTATGGAATGCTGTAACTCGAACAGATTTTTGCCTACATATTGATTCTCGAGAAAGGACTGATCGGCAAGGTTGAAATTCTCATCAAAGTCAATGAGAATATCTCTTTCTTGGAAAGACTCTCTTCGATAGGGAACGATATCTCCTTGCGCAATCTTTTCTTCGTCTCTCAGATTCTCAAACATTTCTCCATTGTAGAGGTTGAGCTCCAGAAACAGTTTGTTGGCTGAGGCTTTCAGCTTTCCGGAGTCCGCGACAATCACTCTCGCTCTGTTGAATCCTTCCGAATAATCATAAAGCATCAGGTCGTGCAAAACGCCTGTCTCTCTGTTTTTGTGTTCCACATATACATTGATTCCGGGAATCTCTTTATAAAAGGTACCTTCAGGAATTTCCAGCTCGGGAGACTTTTGTCGTATCGAATATATAATGGTATAAAGTTTGACTTGTGCAATCGGCATGACGTAGTTTTGGAAGAAGAAGGCGCCGACACTAACGAAAGCCAGAAAGATAAAGATGGGTTTCATGATTTTTACCAACGAAACACCTGCTGATTTCATAGCTAGCAGTTCGAGCCTTTCGCCCAAATTGCCGAAGGTCATCAATGAGGCAAGAAGAATGGAAAGCGGTAATGCCATGGGCATCATGTAAAGGGCGGCATAGAAGAACATCTTTCCCAACACGTACAGGCTCAAGCCTTTTCCTACCATGTCGTCGATGTATCTCCATAAGAACTGCATCAACACGATAAAGAGACAAATGCCAAATGTCATAAGGAACAATGGCAGAAATGTCTGAAGCATAAACGTGTATAATCGTTTTATTCGAAGCATCGTACTTTATTTTCGTTGCAAAAGTACTGCAAAAAACGACAT
>CAZIVE010000106.1:5136-8946 GCA_964542435.1 uncultured Parabacteroides sp. | reverse complement strand
TGGAAGCTGACGTTGTCAAATTCCAGAACAACCGAGAGAAATGGATTGCCTTCGTAGGTTTGCTGAACGGCCGTCCTTACGAAATCTTCACCGGTCTCGCTGATGACGACGATGGTTTGATGCTTCCGAAGAACATCCAAAAGGGTTCTATCATTAAGAGCTATGATGATGATGGCAAGAAACATTATGACTTCCAGTTCAAAAATAGACGCGGTTACAAGACGACCATCGAGGGATTGGACAGTAAATTCAATCCAGAGTTCTGGAACTATGCGAAACTGATCTCCGGCGTGCTGCGTTATGGAATGCCGATCGACCAAGTTATCAAACTGGTTCAGGGATTGCAACTCGACAGTGAATCTATCAACACATGGAAGAACGGTGTGGAACGTGCCCTGAAGAAATATCTTCCTAACGGCACAGCCGCCAAAGGACAGAAATGTCCGAACTGCGGACTTGAGACACTCGTTTACCAGGAAGGCTGCTTGATCTGCACCAACTGCGGAGCTTCCAGATGCGGATAGTTTGATTCTATAAACATAGATTTCTCAATAAAGGAGCGTAAATATAACTTACGCTCCTTTTGTGTAATGAAATAGTTCGTATATTCGTAACCGATTATAAACTTGTAGTCGATGAAAATCACATTCAACATCACGTTCCACACAGTTTGGGGACAGAAGATCTGTATCATTGGTTCTATTCCGGAACTCGGAGGATGGTCGATGGCACTCTCTAAAGAGATGCATTATATGGGCGGCGGAAACTGGTCGCTCGATGTACAAGTGCCGGACAACACTCGCTCCGTTCAATATCGTTATTTCCTCAATGTGAACGAAACGCAGAGCTTTGAGGAATGGGAAACGCCTCACGAGATCTCGTTGGATCCTTCCGTTCGTCACTATACACTGTACGACGTATGGCAGGCCTATCCGGAGAACAAGGCGTTCTATTCATCCGCTTTCACCAAAAGTCTCTTCGCTCATCCTGTAAACACATTCGGAAACGCTACATGCAGCAACCGCAAACTGGTCATCCGCGTCTCAGCGCCGCGCATTGAGATGAACCAATGCCTTGCCATCACCGGCAACCAGGATTACGTCGGCAATTGGGATCCTTCGAAGGCGCTCATGCTGAGTTGCCACAACTTTCCCGAATGGTACATCGAACTGGATGCGAATCAGATCAAATATCCGTTTGAATACAAGTTTATCGTGCTGGATGCAAAGACGCACCATATCATCTGCTGGGAGAAAGACGACAACCGTCTGCTTTGCCTGATTCCGCAGGAAGAGGGCGAGACCGTCATCGTCTCAGGTCTATACTTCCGCGACAATCTTCCGTTGTGGAGATGTGCCGGCACAGTGATTCCGGTCTTCTCGCTTCGTTCGGAGCACAGCTTTGGCGTTGGCGACCTCGGCGATCTTCGACTGCTGGTTGACTGGGCCAAGAAAACGCACCAGCGCATCATCCAGGTGCTGCCGATGAACGACACAACCATCACGCACACGTGGGTCGATTCCTATCCTTATAGCGCCATATCCATCTATGCACTTCATCCGATGTTCATCAACCTGACGGAACTCGGAAAGCTGAAGGATGCCAAACGATCCAAGTTCTACGAGGCCAAACGGAAAGAACTGAATGCAAAAGAGGCTGTCGATTACGAAGCTGTCAACACATACAAACTGAGCTATTGCCGCGAATATTTCCAACAGGACAGCGACAATCTGCTCAACTCATCCGACTTCAAGACGTTCTTCGCACAGAACAAAGAATGGCTGCTGCCGTATGCTGCCTACTGTTATCTTCGTGACAAGTTCGGAACTTCCGACTTCTCCCAATGGAAACAGGATTCGGTGTACGACAAGGAGCGAATTGCCAATCTCTGTTCGCCTAAGAATGAGAATTGGAAAGAGATCTCCTTCTTCTTCTTCCTGCAGTTCGTTCTCGACAGACAATTCAGAGCGGTTGCCGACTATGCGCGCCGCAACGGAATCGTGCTGAAAGGTGACCTAGCTATCGGCGTCAACCGTCGCAGTATCGAAGTCTGGACAGAACCGGAATACTTCAACCTCAACGGTCAAGCGGGAGCGCCGCCCGACGATTTCTCCATTAACGGACAGAACTGGCTTTTCCCGACCTATAACTGGGAAGCGATGGAAGAGAACAACTATGACTGGTGGAAACGCCGCTTCCATCAGCTGGAGAAATACTTCGACTGCCTTCGTATCGACCATGTACTCGGATTCTTCCGCATCTGGGAAGTTCCATTGGACTTTGTACAGGGACTCTGCGGACATTTCAATCCGGCTTTGCCTTTCACAGTCGATGAGATACAGCAGTACGGACTGTCGTTCAACGAAGCACGGTTTACCAACGCGCATATCAACCGTAGATTCCTGCCGCAGCTCTTCGGCGATCTGACTGAAAAAGTCACCAATACCTATCTGGTTCAGTCGTCATCGCACCATTTCATCCTCAAACCCTTCTGCGACACACAACGGAAGATCGAAAAGCTGTTCGAAGGGAAGAATGATACCGAATCACAACGAATCAAAGCGGGACTCTTTGCCATTGCCAATGAGGTGCTGTTCCTTCGCGATCCGAAAGAGCCGGAGAAGTTTCATCCGCGCATCTCGGCATTCCGCTCCTTTATCTACAGCGAACTCTCCGATCGTGAACGCTCCGCATTCGACCAGCTTTACTGGAACTTCTTCTATCATCGTCACAACGATTTCTGGAAATCGAAGGCCTTCAAACATCTCACGCCGCTGGTCAATTGCACACAGATGCTGCTCTGCGGTGAAGATCTCGGTATGAATCCGGCTTCCGTTCCCGAAGTGATGCACAAACTGCAGATATTCAGTCTCGAGATCGAAAGGATGCCGAAGACGGACAACCGCGAGTTCTCGGACATGTATCATCTTCCTTACCATTCCGTCTGCACCACTTCAACGCACGATATGCCGCCACTTCGCAACTGGTGGCAAGATAATCGCGACCAAACACAGCGTTATTACAACAATGTGCTACAACGGATCGGAGCTGCGCCCATTGAATGTTCGTCAGACATCGCGGCACAGATCATCTCAAACCATCTGCGCGTCACTTCGATGCTCACCATCATTCCGCTTCAGGACTGGCTTGCGATGGATGACCATCTGAAACGCAAAGACATTGAGGCCGAACGAATCAACGTACCGGCACAGACCAATTTCTATTGGCGTTACAGAATGCATATCACGCTGGAGACGCTGCTGAAGGAGGATTTCCTGAACGAAAAGATCCGCAACATGATTGCAGATGCCGACCGTCACTAACATCGACATGGAACCGTTGACGACACAGATCGAACTGAAGCAAATGGTTTTTCACGCGTTTCACGGAGTGGATCCGCAGGAACGCAAAGTGGGAAACCGATTCGTTGTGGATCTGCTGCTCACATTGCCTTTGGAAAAAGCCATGGAGAGCGACGACCTCAACGACACAGTCAATTACGCCCTCGTTTACGAGGCCGTCAAAAAGGAGATGGAGATTCCTTCAAATCTGATCGAACACGCAGCCGGGAGAATCGTTCGGTCGCTTCACGATCGGTTCCCCCAGATCTCAATCGTCCGTCTGAAGCTTTCCAAAATCAATCCTCCCATCGGAGCAGACATGGAAAGTGCAGCCATCATCGTGGAGAAGATCTTTGATTGATTCTTTACCGTAAAAAATATATTAATTTCCCTCTGAGGAAATTGGCAATTTGAAAAAACACACATTCTCCTCAGGGGAAATGGGACTAAGAGCTTCAAAAATGACTTT
>CAZIVE010000106.1:2811-5036 GCA_964542435.1 uncultured Parabacteroides sp. | reverse complement strand
GATCGTATTGCCGATTGTCTTTCTCCACGACCGAGAAGATACGTCCGCGACAGAAAGGATAACCGTAACGGTCCATGTAACCGCCGGCTGCTCCTGCATATTCGAACGAATCCCGATGGAGAGCGGACAGAATCTTCGGCTGCACGCAGGCACAAAGCGAATCTTCTTCCATCACTTCGAGCGGAGCATTGAGCCAACCTGGCGTTACTTCAACATCACTGTTCAGAAGCACCGTGAATTCTGTGTCGATCTGATCCAGCGCGCGATTGTAGCCTTCGGCAAATCCGTAATTCGTATCAAAGAGAATCAGGCGAACCGTAGGAAACTGCTCCTTCAACATCTGCACGGAAGAATCGGTGGAACCATTGTCAGCCACAACTACTTCGGCAATCTCTTCGGGGCAATTGGCAACAACTGACGGAAGATATTGCTCCATCAGCTTTGCGCCGTTCCAATTCAAGATGACAACAGATACCTTTTTCATGATTCCACGTGTTTATGCTTCCAGCGCTTATGTGTCCAAAGCCAGCTTGCCGGATCGCTCAAGATAGTCTCTTCCAACAAACGGGCATATCTTTCGGTAATCCAATTCTCCGGCGTTTCGCGAGGCGTGGAAGTAATCAACTTCATATCGACCGTGTAATAACCTCGACGAACTCTTCGCGTATCGAGATAGATGACGGGAAGATCGAGTTTGGAGGCAATGCGCTCCGGACCATTGAGGAACGGCGTATCCTGATGCAGGAACTCTGTCCAATAATGCAGATTGGCTTTGCTCGGTGTCTGATCGGCAAGGAAAATCACCACGCAGCGCGTCTTGTCATGCTTGAGACGAATCATGTCGCGCGCCGCATCATTCTTCTTGATGCAATAGGAACCGAAGCGGGTACGCAGATGAATGAACAGTTCGTCAAAAGCCTTATTGTTGAGCGGACGATAGATCTGATAAATCCGCGAATCCTCGAAGCGCGTGGTCGATCCCGAGAACCATTCCCAATTGCCGAGATGTCCCATCATCAGGATAAAGCATGTATGACCTTCCTTCATCAGCTGATCCACCATTTCGGGATTGCGGAGGAATGCCCGACGCTGCAACTCTTCGAGCGAGATGTGCGAAAGTTTCATCGTCTCCACCACATAATCGGTGAAATGAAGATAGAAGGCACGCTCCAGCTGACGCAGTTCTTTCCTGTTTTTTTCGGGGAAAGAGGCTTTCAGATTCCGTCGCACCACATTCAGACGATAGCGGGCAACATAATAGGTTATAATGTAGAGGAAATCGGAAAGCAGATAAAGCAGACGCATCGGCAGGATGGCATGAGCTTTGACCCAGCAGACCAAAATGGCGTATAATATCTTGTTACCTATATTCATTCCACCTTTTCTTTAATGGTTAAAGCCGTACCTTCTTCGTTCCATCCGCTCAGCGTCACAGTGCGTTCGCAATTGACAAGCTTGGCATTATAGGGAATTTCGGTACGGATATAATTTTCGGTAAAGCCGTGCATTACCTTCTCGCCTTTTGTGTGCTCGAAGAGAACGTCGGCAGTCTTGCCGATATGTGCTTCATAGAATGCATGAAGACGCTGCTCGGAAAGAGCCAGCAGAATCTCGCTGCGACGATGCTTTTCCTTCGGCGGAACAACCAGATCGATCTTCAAAGCCTGCGTTCCGGGACGTTCAGAGTAACTGAACACATGCAACTGCGTAATGTCGAGGCTCTCGATAAAACGATGCGATTCCTCAAACAAATCTTCGGTCTCGCCGCGTGTGCCCACGATCACATCGACGCCAATGAAGGCATCCGGAATGATCTGCTTGATCTTTTCAATCTTATGGCGGAACAACGCCGAATCGTATCTGCGATGCATCAGTTTCAAAACCGCATCACTTCCACTCTGCAACGGAATATGGAAATGCGGTGCAAAACGTTTGCTCGAAGCCAGGAAATCGATGGCCTCATCGGAAATCAAATCGGGTTCCCAAGAGGAAATACGATAACGCGAAATACCATCTACCTCATCGAGCGCACGGATCAGATCGATAAACTTCTCCCCTGTGCTTTTGCCAAAGTCGCCGATGTTCACGCCCGTAAGAACGATCTCCTTTCCTCCTTCAGCAGCCACTTTCTCAGCCTGCTGTACAAGACTTTCGATGCTTCCGTTGCGGCTTCTTCCGCGAGCAAAAGGAATCGTGCAATAGGTGCAATAATAATCGCAGCCGTC
>CAZIVE010000106.1:0-2711 GCA_964542435.1 uncultured Parabacteroides sp. | reverse complement strand
TTACGAATCGCCTGACGGCACTTCTTATCAGCCAGTTCCGTCACGCAGCAGGTGTTGACCACACAGATGTCCGCCACTTCGCCCCGCTTCGCTTTCCTAACGCCCTGCTCGGAAAGAATCTTCCCGATGGTCGAAGTCTCGGCAAAGTTCAGTTTGCAACCTAACGTATAATAGGCAGCCTTTCTATTTTCTAAAAGAGATGAGTCGATCATTCTTAGTGATTTGAATGTACAAAAGTAGTCATTTTCCTACACAGAGCCACGTTTATAAGTATAAGGTTTCTCTATGACAAAGAAAGACCGAAGACAAGACATTAGGAAAACAATTTTTAACCATGGTTGAAAATTGTTTTGACCCTGGTTAAAATATATTTTGACTATTGAGAAAAAAAGTTTTAACCATGGTTGAAACTTTTTTATTCCTTAACTCAGAGAATCATCATAAGGAAAGTAAAGCGGAGACTATTGCACAGTTATTGCTCATTTGAGAAAATGTTTCTACTTTTGCAATCCTAATTCAGGTTGGCAATTATGATAAAAGAGAATTTGATCAAGATTTACGAGAACAGTTTCAGGGAGAACTGGACGATGCCTGCTCTCAGTGATTACGGCACTTCTACCACATACACCTATGGAGACATGGCAAAGGAAATCGCCCGCATCCATCTTTTATTCAAGGAATGCCAAATCCGAAAAGGCGACCGCATTGCACTGGTCGGAAAAGATTCCGTGCATTGGTGCATGGTTTTCATGGCCACGATTACGTACGGAGCCATCATCGTGCCGATTCTTCAGGACTTTAATCCGAATGATATCCATCATATTATCAACCATTCCGAATCGGTTTTCCTGTTCGTCAGCGACCGCATCTGGGATAATCTGGAAGAGGACAAAATCGAAGAGATCCGCGGTATCTTCTCGCTCACTGACTTCCGCTGCCTGCATCAGCGCGACGGCGAATCCATCCAGAAGCTTCTGCTCAGCATGGATGATAAGATGATCGAACACTATCCGGAAGGATTCACGAAAGATGACATTCATTACGCCGATGTAGAGAACGAAAATGTAATTGAGATCAACTATACATCCGGGACGACAGGTTTCAGCAAAGGTGTGATGCTCACAGCCAACAACCTTGCGGGCAATGTGGTCCGCGGCAGAGAATTGGAAGTCCTATTCCGCGGCGACACGGAACTCTGCTTCCTTCCGCTGGCTCACGCTTACAGCTGCGCGTTCAACTTTCTCGTTCCCATGGCCATCGGCGCGCATGTCTATATATTAGGCAAGACGCCTGCTCCGAAGATTCTGCTCAAAGCATTCGAAGAGGTCAAGCCCAACCTGATTCTCACCGTTCCGCTTATCCTGGAAAAGATCTACAAGAAGATGATCCTGCCTCAGCTCAGCAAGACCGCCGTCAGACTGGCGCTCAACATTCCGCTGCTCGACAACCGTATCTACGCACAGATTCGCAAGACGCTGATCGACTCTTTAGGCGGACGCTTCCGTGAAGTCATCGTCGGAGGAGCTGCCATGAACGAAGAGGTCACAGAATTTCTCTATAAAATCAAGTTTCCCTTTACCATCGGCTACGGCATGACCGAATGCGGCCCGCTGATCAGCTATGATCACAACGACGAGTTCATTCCCGGTTCGTCCGGACAAATACTCAAAGGCATCATGCAGGTACGCATCGATTCTGAAGATCCCTATAATAAGGTAGGAGAAATCCAGATCAAGGGAGAAAACGTGATGAAAGGCTATTTCAAAAACGAAGAAGCGACCAAGAACACATTCACCGAAGATGGCTGGATGCGTACCGGTGATCTCGGAACCATCGATCACGACAACCGCATTTATATCCGTGGACGCTGCAAGACCATGATTCTCGGTCCGAGTGGACAGAATATCTATCCCGAAGAGATCGAATCGAAGCTCAACAACCTTCCCTTCGTAATGGAAAGCATCATCATCGAGCGTAATGGCAAACAGATCGGTCTTGTTTATCCGGACTACGATATGGTGGACAGCGCCGGACTCTCGCACAACGATCTTCCCGTGATCATGGAACAGAACCGACTCCGTCTGAACGAACTTCTGGCACCTTACGAAGCGGTATCGGAAATACAATTATATCCCACAGAATTCGAGAAGACTCCTAAGAAGAGTATCAAGAGATATTTGTACAGCAATTATTAACATTTCTCAAACTCCTAATTATCAATGTGTTTATAACAAAATGAGGGCAAAGGCAAAAAAAACTTTGTTAAAGGTGAACACCATATAATCAAAAGGGCATATATTTGCATCGTTTTACAACAAAAGAAGATATTTATAGACCGTTTAAAATTTAAAGAAAATGAAAAAGTTAGTTGCATTTGCAGCTGTTATCGCTGCTATTTCTTTCGCATCTTGTGGTAACAAACAACAGGCTACAGACGAAAACGCTGAAGCTGCTCCTACAGAAGAAGTTGCTCCTGCTGCTGAGGCTGCTCCTGAAGCTCAGCCCGCTGATTCTACAGCTGCTGCTCCTGCTGACCAGGCTGCTGCTCCTGCTGAAGCTCCTGCTCAGACGAAGTAATTCCACAACACGAATTAAAAGGCAAGTCTGTATGAGAAATCATACAGACTTTTTTTTGTATCTTTGCGCGACTGAGTAAAGATAGTTTGCAGTTCATCAGATGACTCTTCTCAGAAGGTTGAACGCCTCATTGA
>CAZIVE010000105.1:5485-9049 GCA_964542435.1 uncultured Parabacteroides sp. | reverse complement strand
TTTGTTATTATTTACGTTCAACCGAAAGTAATGGGAAAAAGACGCAGGAAAATTACCGTGGCAATCCTACTGATACTATTTGTACCTGTAGTGGGATTGTTTTTGCTAGTCCTGCTACGAACCAATAATATGGAACGATATCTCAGGCGCGAGCTGGTAAGGCGCACTTCTCTCGCAACGGACGGATTCTACAAACTCTCATTCGACAAACTGCACATCGATCTTCTGAACGGTGAGCTGAGCATCAAAGGGATTCGCCTTGTGCCTGACTCGACCGTCTTCCACGATTGGGAGAAGCGCGACAGCCTGCCGCTGACCTATGTCAATGCACGCATCGGAATGATCGGATTCAAGGGCGTCAACATGACCTGGAGGAGAGATTTCAGAAAGCTGCATTTCCGTTCGTTCGAGATTCTTAAACCGGACATCAAGCTGTACGACTCTTACTACTCCTCAAGAACCATCCGAAAGGTGAAAGTGGGACGCAGCAAGACGTTGTACGAAATGATTTCGCCCTATATCGACGTCCTGACGGTAAAAAGGCTCAACTTGAGTCATGCCAGTGTCAGTTATACGGTGGTCAATCCGCAGTCGCCCATCATCTACGGATTGCAGGACGTAAGTTTCCACGCTTACGGTTTCAGACTGGACAGGAACTCCTCAAGAAGCGGGAAACTGCTTTACTGCAATGATTTTGATTTCAACACCAACAAATCACAACTTCTCTTGACAAATAACGACTTCACGCTGCATGCCGGCAAGATCAGACTCGACACGAAAGACTCCGTCATACTGATTTCGCACATCGCTCTGAATTCGCAGAATGCGCTTTCGAAAGAAAGGCATCAACAACATGTCAGCACATTGGATGCGGCTGTGGAAGCGGTAACAGTCAAGGGCATCAAGTTCAGCCGCGAGAATGCTTTGAACTACCTCAATGCTCGTTCGTTTGACATCGTTTCGCCATCCATCAAGGCTTATCATGTGGCAAACAATGCGCCGAGCGACAGACGACCTCCCAAGAAACATTGGGATATCCGCAAGATGAACCGCGACTCGCTGGTGAAATCGCTTTCGCTTTACGACATTATCTCGCCCGTGCTGCACGACGTCTATATCCGGCAGATAGGCATCGACAGAGCGAAGATGCAATATCTCCTTGCCATCAAGGATTCACTGGAGGTGTTCAAACTGGGCAACTTCGATCTGCACGCGAAGGATTTTCATATCGATTCGATGGCGATTCACAAACGCGGCCTCTGGTATTCGCGCTGTTTTGCCTTCGAAGCCAACGACATCTCGGGACGACTGACGGCCCGCAACCATCAGTTCCGCGTCAAACGGCTTGCTTTGGATACGGAAGTGAGAGCTTTCGTCATTCAGGATATTTCACTGAATCCTATCTATGCAAAGACACACAACGACTTCTTGAGCGGAACAGTGTCGGCGCTTCGGATCGGCGGACTGAAATATGACAAGGGCATCAGTGCCGACTCAATTCTGATACAGCATCCGACGGTGAGATATGTCACAACTTCGGAAGTGGCGCCTGTCAAGAGCCGACGTGCACAAACGCATACGAAAAACGTACGCCATTCCGATGTATATGACATGCTGGATCCATTCCTGCGCTATCTTTCCGTGAAACGGTTTCGCATCGACAATGCGGAGGTGGCGCTCAACGATCGACGAAAAGCCGATCCTACCGAATACAAACTTGAACATTTCAACTTCCGCGTCAACGATATTCTGTTCGACGAGCAGACGAGACGGCAGAACGACCTGCTATTCGACTACGGAGAGATCGGATTCGACTTCAGCCGTTTCGACAACTATCTGCCCGGCAAAGATTATCGGCTGGCAGTGGACAAATGTTCCTTCTCCACATTGGAAGGCGTGCTTTCGATGCAGAATATCCGTTTGACGCCTCAAGACACGCTGTTCCGACATTCGCATCTTTACATTCGCGCCGCTTCGCCTTCCCTGATCATCTCAGGACTGAAGCGCCTGCCCGACAAACCGGCCAAGAATCTTTATTTCACCTCTCTCCTGCTGAATCAGCCGGATCTGTTCGTGCAGAAAGACGACGGCAGCCGCTTTTCCATCCAACTGAAAAAGATCTCAGCTGACGACGTGGCTTGGGACAGCACGGCTTTTCGCATGCAGACGATCGCTCTTACTTCGCCGATCGTAAACGTTTACGTCAAACAGCAGAAAAAAGGTCGGGAGACAGCAGCCAAGCCACTTCCGATGGCAGTGCCAAAAGATCTTTACACCACCTTATCGAATATCTCGGATGAGATTTCACTGAAGCGGTTTGCGATTTCGAATGCACTCATCAGCTATGCACAAAGCCAAACCGACGGCACTCTGCATCGCCATTCGCTGGACACGACGAATATCTCTGTCGAAGGACTCGCCATCAGCAATGTCAAGCAGGAGGTAAATTGGGATAAGATTCGCTTCGACACGCAGGACCTCGCTTTCCCGATGGCCGACGGATTCTACACATTGCGCATCGGAAAAGTCGGACTTGTCAACAACAATCTGCATCTCGAACGGCTTCACTTCGACGCTGCCTATCCGAAAGCGGAGTTTGCCTACCGTCATCCCAGCCATACCGACTGGTTCGATATGAAGGCAGGAAGTCTGTCACTCTTGAACATCGATGTGCTGGCCTATCTTCACAACAAAATGCTGCGGATCGAAGATGTGGAACTGAAAGACGCCAAGTTGCAAAACCTCAAGAATCAGAAGATCGTCGTGCAGCGCCACGTCGTCCCGATGATCTACGCAGGCTTGTATAAAGTACCGCTGAAGGTGGATATCAAGAAAATCGGACTCCAGAACTTCTCCGTCATCTACGAGGAACTGCCCAAGAAGGGCGACAAGGCCGGGAAATTCTATCTCACCGGAGTGAACGGGACGCTCACGGGATTGACCAACCATCCAGCATCGAAAAACCAATACATGACCTTCGACGCTTCCGGCAGACTGATGGACAAAGGACCGTTCAAACTCACGTGGCAGATGCCGCTCGACTCAACCAACGATCTGTTTCATCTGAACATTCACATCGCTCCGTTCCAGATTCCTGCCATGAACGAATTCATCACGCCGCTGGCTTCGGCAGAGATTCAAAGCGGAGATCTGAAAGAGGCAACCTTCAGCACAGACGCTTCTTCGAAAGGTGCCACGGCAAAGATGCTGCTGCTCTACAACGATCTTCGCGTAAGCCTGCTGAAGAACAAGAACGGCGAGACAACCGACAACAAATTCCTCAGCGGACTGGCGAACCACTTCATCAAGCACGACAATCCGGAGCTTAAGGGCAAAAAAAAGATTGCGCAGGAGCCGCAGCAGGTTTATGTCACCATAAAAAGAGATCCGTATCATTCTACCTTCAACTACATGTGGCAGATTCTTCGTCCCTCGTTGGCTGCTTCGGTAGGCGTTTCCCAGGCCAAACAGGAGAAAGCCATGAAGGTGGTCGCCTTCGTCAACAAGGTGAAGAGTTTCTTCCATCACAAAAAGAGCGAACCGAAAAAGAAATCTTCAAAGTAA
>CAZIVE010000105.1:0-5385 GCA_964542435.1 uncultured Parabacteroides sp. | reverse complement strand
AGGCAAAAAGTGCCCCAAACGGATTCCGAAAATGCCCCCGCAAGCAAAAAGTGCCCCAAACGGATTCCGAAAATGCCCCCGCAAGCAAAAAGTGCCTCAAACGGATTCCGAAAATGCCCCCACAAGCAAAAAGTGCCCCAAACGGATTCCGTTTATCTTCGCACCTATCTGATCAAGCCCAACAACAATGCAGCCGCGCTTCTCCTACTTATTTGAATCGAGATGTATCGACGGCATCGTGATGTTTCTCCTTATAATTACCGAAACGATATGTGAGCGAAAGGAGAAAAGCACGCTGGCAGGCTATGTAACGATTCACGACATATTGTCCCTGCGTCTTCATTCGCGGCCAAATAGAAGAGGTGTCGAAGATGTCCGAACATTTGGCACTAAGGACAAACTTCTGATTGTCGGAGGTCCAGCGTAGCGATGCATCGAGATTGCCGGACTGCGGAAGGTCGTACAAACCCTGAATCATGCCGCTCTGGTAGAAACCGTAGAGATTGAAACGGATATTGGGCTGCTTACTGATGACCACGTTGCTGTTGAGCACCATCATGCCGACCAGTTTCTTACGGTCGAAACTGATGTCCCAGAAATGACTGCATTTCTCACGCACATACGAACCGATCAGCGTCAGTTGTCCATCGATTCGGCCGAAAGCGGCGAATGGCGTGCTGATGCGTGCGCCGGTTTCCGAGCGGAAATCGAAGTTGAAATATTTATAGGCCTCGATAAGTTTGTCCGGCATCTGGTAAAGCGTCTGCATGAAATAGTCCTTGTTGTACTCGTAATAAAGAGTGAACATGTATTTGTTCTTGAGAATGTAAGACAATTCCGTGTCATAATCGGTGGAAGGCTTGAGCGTCGGATTGCCGAACTCCTCGGAATAGGCGCTGGCGTACGTGGTGACGTTCTGCACGCTCCAGAAACTTGGATAGCTGCGGTCGCTCGACAGTGAAGCCTGCAACGTGTGGCCGTCGGCCGGCATATAACTGATGCTAACTGTCGGATAAAAGGTCCACTCGTCCCAGATGTCGGAATGATAATGTTCGGCGGTAAGCGAAAACTCGGTGGAAAGTTTGCTGCCAAAACTCTTACTGAATCCGCCGTAAAGGTTGAAAAGGCGTTCCTTGTGAAGCGACTTCATCGAGGCGGACGGAATCAGTGTATCCGTCACTGCGTCATAATAACGCTGGAAGCTGTGGTCGTTCGATGTAATATAATAGGTACCGAAGTTAATGTTCCAGTCGTGCGGCAAGGCAAGTTCCTGTCCGGCGGAAAGCTTCAGCTTGTTGATGCGCTGTCCGTCGTGGCTGAAGAGATCGATCCGTTCGTCATTGAGCAGACTGCTGACGGTCTGGTTGCCGGGATTGTTGTAAAAAGTATATTCGGCGCCCATCTTGAGATGAAAAGGCAGACTGTAATTGAGTTGGAGATTATGCAGTGCACTGTTGAAACGGTGCGTGGCGTCGGAAATCTCGTCGCCCGTAGAACGGTTGCGATTGCGTGTGTCATTCCACTGCGACGTATAGACAAAGTTCAGAAGATGCTCCTTGCCGAACGCATAATCCATGCCCAAGCGGACATTGTTGCGATAGCTGCGGTTGACAGTGCGGTTGAAAATATTTAGATGATACACCGAACCGTTGTTCAGCGTATGGATAGCCGTTTTATCTCCCAGAAAAAGTTCGCGGTCTCGATCAAAAGAATAAAGCAGATCAGACGAGAAGCGCTTCGAGGAAAAGAGCAGGCTGCCGCGTTCCGTCACAGCAGCATAATGCTTCTGTTTCCATTGGCTGAAAAGCTCGCCTTGCAGAGAGGTAGGTTTGTCCAGTTCCGATTTCAGAACCAGATTGATGGCGGCACCGCGCACCTGATAGCGCGCCGGAGCAGACAGCATCACTTCTGCCTTCTCGATGCGCGACGGCGGCATCGATTTGAGCAGGGCATAGAGCTGTTCCAAGGAAAGCGTGCTCACCTTTCCATTGAGAATGATCGTCATTCCCTGTCCGCCGAGACTCAGAACATCGTTCATCTCCACCACGCCCGGAAGCTGCTTGACGGCCTCATAAACATTGTCCACCGGAAGTTTCTCGATGAGCCGCGGCATGTCGTATTCCAGCATTCCCCGTTTGGCTTTCACCACCGGCCGCTGTCCGGAAACCATCACCTCCGGAAGATTCTTGTACATATTATAGGTAAGACTATCGACGGCGACGGCCAGCGAATCGGTATGCTGCGCATGCAACATCTGAATCGCCAGCGCCAGCGTCATAAATACGAAAACGAGTGTGTGTTTCATTTTTCTCATTGTTCATTTGCATTGACACGGCAAAGGTAAGACGCTCGGCAAAGCCTCTGCGTTATCGCTCGCTTACGAAGTGTTATCTACTGTTATCATTTCTGTTACCAAGAGTTATCATTGAAACGGAAAGCGTATTTTTGCTGCATGAAACTTCCGCTCAAACATATTGCCGTGCTCGTTCTGATTTCCCTGCTGGCCATCTTCGCCTATCAGGGTTATTGGCTGGGCAACATGTACCGAACTTCGCAGGAACGTGCGGAGGTCAGCATCCGCAATGCCATCGTGAACGCCGATCACATCGAACTGTTCGTCCGTGCCGACAGCATCGGCAGCGATTATCTGACCCGAGGCGACGTAAATTCGCACGGATCCATCTCGTTCGGCACCTTTTTCGGGAAAGAGGCGGAAGAGCATCAGGTATTGAGGAAAACTTCCATCACGCGGGGAGCAAAGGGAATCGTCAGTTACAAACTCGAAGCCAACCATTATTCCATGCATGACAGCATCAACAGAAAGCCCGGAACGGACACGCTGGGACTCAACAGGAACTACCGTTCGCTATTCAAGCTGACCGATCAGATTCGTAAAGCATTGCATACCGCCATCGATCAAAGGATCTGCCCTATCAATCTGACCCGTTTCGACAGCGTCATGCGAAGCGATCTCAAGAAAGACGGCCTCAATATCCGCTTCTATACTCAAATCAGGTCTTTGAACAACGATTCGATAATGAATGGAGACCGGATTCCGCCGGAAACCGTTTCCAGATACGATCTCCACAAACTGGTCTATGATCTCGACGGCGAACACGCCTATTTCGTCTATACCGAGCCAACGAACATCGCCGTTTTGAAACAAATGACCGGCATCCTAATCTCGTCCCTCTTCATCCTGCTGATTATCGTCGCATCGTTCGTCTATCTCATCCGTATCATTCTCAGACAACGCACGCTGGACGAAATGAAGAGCGACTTCACCAACAATATCACCCACGAACTGAAGACGCCCATCGCCGTAGCGTATGCGGCCAACGACGCACTTCTCCATTTCAAGCAGGGCGATGTGAAGGAAAAACGCGACCGCTATCTTCAGATCAGTATGGAACAGCTGCAACAGCTCAGCCGCCTCGTGGAGCAGATTCTCAGCATGAGCATGGAACGGCGCAAAACACTCGTGCTCCATTCTGAAACGTTCGCGCTCCACGAACTGATCCGCCCGCTCATCGAACAGCAGAAGCTGAAGTCCGATAAACCGACGGAAATCTCCTACACCGAAAGTCCCGACAATCTCTCGCTCACGACCGATCGCACACATCTCGGCAACATCATAAGCAATCTGATCGACAATGCCGTCAAATATTCCAATGAGACGGCCCAGATCTCCATCGATTGTAAAGAGGACGAGACGGGAAATGTTTTCATCTCCGTCCGTGACAACGGCATCGGCATCAGTTCAGATTGCCAGAAACATATCTTCGAAAAGTTTTATCGCGTCCCGACAGGCAACCGCCACGACCGAAAAGGCTATGGTTTGGGACTCTATTACGTCAGTACGATCCTGTCGAAGATGAACGGCAGCATCGACGTGAAGAGCGATCTCGGAAAAGGCAGCACATTTACAGTAACACTATGGAAGGAAAAAAGATAAAGGTATTATTGGCCGAAGACGAATCCACACTGGCGATGATCATCAAAGAGACGTTGGAAGAGGATGATTTCACCCTTCAGATTGCACCCGACGGCGAAGCCGGATTGCAGCAGTTCTACGACTTCCGCCCCGACGTGGTGGTCGCCGACGTGATGATGCCGAAAATGGACGGCTTCGAAATGGTACGCCGCATCCGTCAGACCGACCGACAAACGCCCGTGCTGTTTCTCACCGCCCGCTCTGCCGTGAACGATGTAGTGGAAGGTTTCAAGCTCGGTGCCAACGATTATCTGAAGAAACCATTCGGCATGCAAGAACTGATTGTCCGCATCAAAGCTCTCGTCGGACGCGCCTATCAGCCGATACAGGAAAAGAAAGAGGAGGTTTATGAAATCGGACGTTATCTCTTCAATCCCACCAACCAGACGCTTTCATTGCTCGACCAAAGCGAGGAACTCTCCTATCGCGAATCGGAAATACTGAAGCACCTTTGCCTCAACCGCAATCAGGTGGTGAATATGCAAAACATCCTCCTCGATCTTTGGGGCGACGACACCTTCTTCAACCAGCGTAGCCTGCATGTCTTCATCACAAAGCTCCGCCACAAACTCTCCAAAGACGACACCATCCGCATCGTCAATGTGCGCGGCATCGGCTACAAACTGATCGTGGAATAAAATAGAGACGCAACATTTAGCGCCTCTACTTCACACGGATTCTATCCCGAAACGGGCCATTGGGACACCATTTTCTTCTGTAACATCCATTTTTAGACAAAATGTAACAAGCTCTTGACAGAATGTAACAAGTGCATCAAGGAATCATGCCATGCCTGAAAACAGAAAGCTCTACTTTTGAAGGAAGAATCCCGAATAGTATTAAAAACAACAGATATGAAACAAGCACAACAAAGCAGGACATTCCATCGCCTCCTCGGCATGGGAATCGCAGTCATCATGCTGCTCACGGCAGGCTATATGACTGCACAAACACTCAACGAAGAATTCACAGTAAACAACATCACGTACAAGGTTAACAAAGTCAGCCCTGCTCGAGTTACCATCATTGGCAATACGTTGACCGCATCAACCGCCCTCAACATTGCAACGGTTAATCACAACGGTATAAACTTTACCGTGGACAGCATCGGACAATATGCATTTAAAGAATGCAACTATCTGACAAGCGTCACCTTTCCAGAGGTTACCACTATCGGATTCCAAGCTTTTTTCTACTGTATAAACCTATCAAGAGCTACATTTCCCAAGGCAACAGACATCGGTAACGGTTCTTTTCAAGGTTCCAACCTCTCGATAGCCTCTTTTCCTTTGGCTGTCACCATCCAAAACGGGGCTTTCATTAGTACGAATTTGACGAATGCGAGCTTTCCGAAAGCGGAATACATCGGTTATGAGTCTTTTTACAATTGC
>CAZIVE010000104.1:0-9109 GCA_964542435.1 uncultured Parabacteroides sp. | reverse complement strand
CTCGTGGACGTGACGGACAATAACTTTTCCGAGTCGGAGAAGAACATCAAGCTTTTCCTCGATAAGTTCTGTTCCATCTTGTTCATGCTACTTTTCTCGCCGTTATACCTTTATATCATGTGGCGGGTGAAGAAGGAGTCGGACGGTCCGATCATTTTTCGTCAGGAACGTATCGGCTATCGGGGCGAACCGTTTACGATCTACAAGTTTCGTACGATGTATGTAAATGCCGAAGAGGAAGGTCCATCGCTCTCTTCGGAAAACGATTCACGCATCACGCCTTTCGGTAGATTCCTTCGCAAATACCGCCTGGACGAACTGCCTCAGTTCTGGAATGTGCTGAAAGGCGATATGTCGCTCGTTGGTCCACGACCGGAACGTCGTTATTACATCGATCGGATTGTGGAAAAGGCACCGTTCTATTATCTTCTCCACAATGTCCGTCCGGGCATCACGTCGCTCGGCATGGTAAAATATGGCTATGCAGGAACGGTCGATCAGATGATTGAACGTCTCGGTTATGATCTTATCTACTACGACAATATGTCGCTGACGCTCGATGTCACCATCCTTATCTTCACTGTCCGAACCGTTGTGACCGGCAAAGGCGTATGAAAGCGGACTATGAAGGCTAATCACTCTGTTGACGCGAAGCGGCTGCGTATAGAAGACAATGAGCCGCAAACGTCCTTTTTGCTTTGATGGATACAATAAAAAAAGCTCCGGATATCTCGCGACAGCCGGAACTCCTATGAATGTTGAAAAAATAAAATGTAATTAAAAAGGCGTCGAAGGAAACAGATCGCTATCTGTCTCGATTCGATTTACTATCTAATCAACATCTTTGAATTTTGCCGGTTGAAATTGTTTGTTCAACTGGAATTGTTTGTTGTTGCTCAAGCTGATGTCATAACCCAAAGAACTGCGTTCAATACAGGTGATAGCAGTGCCGGGATATTTCTGCTTGACATAGTTGATGATCTGAGAAGGGATCAATTTGGATGGGATGTTTGCTTTTTTGTTTGCGATCTCACTCCATTGATTGTCCTTTCCGAATTCAAGTTTCGTTCCATTGGACAGCGTGAGATTGAAGTCCAGATCGTCGGCTTCTTGTGTCACTTCAACGATCTTGGCGCTGGGGAAATAGTTCTTGACGAATTGTTGAACGGGAGCGGGTAGATTTTCGGGCTTCACTTTCTTGTCCTTTGCCAAGCAGACATTTGTTGCAGCAAGGACCATGCACAGGGCAAATAACATTACTTTTTTCATGACTTTAAAAATTTAGTCCACAAAGGTATCCAGCGATTTTGTAGAGAATTTGAATATAAACCCCTTGAAATATAAAAAATGATCAATTCTTCAGAATCGAATCCAAGATGATTGCGTCAATCTGTTAGTTCCCAATTTCGTAATGTGTCTCTACGAGAATCGGATCCTTTCAGAGATGGATAAGGTTCAGAATTTATAATACAAACTTAGCAGAACGTTTCTCGGACGGATCTTGTAGGAAGTGCGGGTTTGCGTCAGATTGTCAATGTTTGTAAACGAGTAATCGGCTTGATTCAGGATGTTGGTGATAGACGCGATAAACTGCCATTGTTTGGTGAATTGATATTCGGCTTTTACATCGGCGAGAAAGAGATTCATCGCTTTTTCGCCCGTAATGGAGGCATGATAATGCTCGCCCAACATGCTGAAGTTGACTTTGTCCGTTGGAGTCAGAATCATCTCGAGTCTCTGATTGTACCGGTTTGTATGTGATTTGGTGTCTGATCCTGATATTTTCATCTGAATATTGTTCTGCTCAAATTTATAATCCACTTTCATCCATTTTGTCAACCGGCCGTTGATGCTGGGCCCAATACTGAATATATTCGTATTGTATTTCACCAACTGATTGTTACGTATCATTTTCCGTTCGATGATCCTGTAATTGCAAGAGATCCCGATGGTTCCTTTCAGTGCGTCGATGCCTTTGCTGATCGTCATGTCACTGTATTTCACCTTGGCATCGGTCTGCTGGGGCAGCAATCCTTTGAGCACGTAATCCCCGACGAATGTATCGAATGTGCTGAACTTGGATTTTGCAACCATATATCTGATCATGCCATTCATGAAATAGGAATACTTCGGGAGTTTATAGGAATATGACAAATCCAGAGAATGCTCGTTATCGAGATTATATTTCAGCGAACCCTGCTTGATGTTCCGATAGTTGGTCAGAATCATGCCCGTGTAGAAACTGCCTACATCCACCAGATCGTATTGCACTTTCCCGTTCAATGTGAAAGAGAGCAGCGGATTGACCATGTATTTGATGGAAAGCAACGGTTCAAAGTTGGTGATGTCTTTTTGGGAAGACTCTTTCGTGGAATGTTCATGAAACGTGTAATGATAGTATTTGAAAGGCAGTCCAGCCCGCATCTGCAGATGGGAAGAGACATAGTTGACGGTCGGCTGAACGAATGCATGGATATATCCGAATTTCGCATTGTTGTTTTTCACATCTACCGAGTCAACGCCATCCAAATCGCTCTCCAAAGTTCTGCTCAACACATCAAGACCTTCGTCCATCGTAACCGTCCATCCATTGAAGGTATATCCGAAAGAGGCCTTTGTATCAGAGAACAGTACTGTTGAATGAATATCCTGGTACTGCGATGAGCCTACGCGGCGAATTCCAATATTCTGAGGGATGGATTGAATCTGGTTTTGCGAATAGACCGTCAAAAGCCAGTTCCCTATGGGCCGAAGATAGCGCAGGTCGTTCTTGACATTCAGCGAAGATAGCTTGCCTGCCTGCGAATTGGGATAGGTCCCTGTCATCTCATTTCCGATATGCCTACAATTGACCTCAGTGAAAAGCTGATCGACCAGATAATACTTGTCGCTGTTGGATATCAGTGCGAGTGTTCCCTTCACTTCGTTGAACTTTTTCGAGGCATATTCCCCAGAGTTGGTTTCGACAACGGTGCCGTCTTTAAAATAATATTCCACTTCTGTGAACATCTCAGACCTGTTTTTCTCGTAGAGATAAGAACCCTGCGTATAGAGCTGGAACTTATCGGACAACTTGAAGGTGTTTACCATGCTGAACATGTAACTGTCATTAAAACGTGTGCGATCGTCTGCCAATGGTGTTTTCACGCCCGAAATATCAATATAACTGGCAAGCTTGAATCTTCCGGCCGTCAGACCGATATCGTCAGGGACGAACTTCGAGACCAGGCTGTTGAGATCCTGTCCGGTGTTATTCGCCATGAAGTTGAACATGCTCTGAGATTTTTTGCCCAATCTTATAGTATAAATGTCGGCATTATACAAAGTCGGCGTCCATCCCGATCCGACTTTTGCTTTCCCGCTCCAGTTCGAACCGATCCCTTTCTTGAGGATAATGTTCATTGCAGCCATCGAACTGTATTGTTTGTTCTGCAGCACCTTTACAGCTTGGAAGTTTTCAATGAATTCAATCTTGTCAATCTCTTCCGGTTTTAGTCCCGCTACAAGCATGAAACTGCTCCGCGTATCGCTTTCATCTACATAGATTTTCGTTACCTGCATGCCATTATAAGTGAATGTACGAGTGTCATATTTCACTCCTGGCAGTTTATGGATGATATCTTCCAGCGTCTTGTCACGAACGTCCGTGAAGCTTGCTACGTTGAATGCAACAGTGTGCCCCAGTTTTCCTTCGTAAGTTGTCACCATTTGAGAATACAATGAGAATGATACCCATAATGCTAAGAGAATCAATTTTATTTTCCGCATATTCAGATAGATTAAGGACCTGTTATGTCCTTACATTTTTACTGGTAAATAGTACTTCCGTGTACGGAGAAGGTCGCGATCTATGTTCTAATGATACAAATCGATCTGAACAGCTGATGAACTGTGTTTTCGTTGATTCATGACTGCGTCTGCCGTTTGTTGTCGGGACAGGAATCGTTCAAAACAAAAAAGGATGTGTGCTAATCACGGCTTTTCATGGCGTAATGTGATAGATACAAAGTTTTTTCTCCGAATAGGAGTGATATCGTAAATTCTTCACAAAAATATCTTTACATTCTGTAGGAAATTTGAATTTTGTAGAGAAGTTGAATTATAAGAGCTGTTTTCCAGTAATAGTGCAAAAAAATGCCGCATCAGGTTTCCCCAATGCGGCATGTATCTTGAAATCTTTGAACTATCAAAGCAGCGGCAGGAAATATTGGTAGAGAAGATTGATCTCTTCCTGCATGTTGCCGACCTTCGCGGTGGTCACAATCACGGCGTTCTTCTTGGGAAGAACGATGATGTATTGGCCATTGGCTCCATCCGCGCGGACGGCATCGTTGCGGCAGCGCCACATCTGATAGCAGTAGCCTTGAACCCAATCGCTGTTTTCTTTGGTCATGCCTCTGGCAGCAACCTCCTCAGGACGTATTCCTGCAGGACATGACTCGACATGTTTCGTTGTCATCTGTTCAATCCAGGAGGCAGGAATCAGCTGCTTGCCGTTCCATTTTCCTTTCTGAAGAATGAATTGTCCCATCTTGGCCATGTCTTCGGTTTTGAGATAAAGTCCCCAGCCGCCACAGTTGATGCCCTGCGGACTCTCTTCCCAATGGATACCGTCAATGCCGAGCGGTTCGAAAAGCCGCGTCTGCAGATAATCGAACACTTTCTGTCCGGTTACCTTCTGTACGATGGCAGAGAGAACGTAAGTTCCGACGCTGTTATAGACGAAATAGGTTCCGGGCTCGTGCGTGATAGGCGTTGCGAGGAAAGCCTTCACCCAATCTTCCTTGCCATTGCGGACAGCCTGCGATGGATCGGTGTCATGACCGGAATTCATGGTGAGAAGATGACGGATCTCAAGCTTCTTCAGATTATCACTGACTTCGGCGGGAAGTTTGTCGGGGAAGAAGGAGATGACTTTGTCGTCGAGATGGAGCTTGCCTTCGGCAATGGCAAAACCCACGGCCATTGAGGTGAAGGTCTTGCTGACCGAATGCATGATGTGCGGTTTGTCTTCGGCTCCTTCGCCGAGCCACTGCGAGGCAATGATTTTTCCATGCTGCACAATCATGATACTGTGTATATCTTCTTTCTTTGCTTTCGCATCTGCAATATAAGCTACGAGACCTTGACGCATCATCGGTGTTTCCTTACCGCGTGGCAGATCTTTCTTGGATGCTGCGATAATGGGAGCCGATTCGCCTTCAGCAGAAGCGAACAAAGGCAAAGCGAAAGCAAACAGCAGACTTCCCATAAAGATTTTACTGATAAGATTCATTTTCATAACGAATATATATTAAAGATGTAATTATTTAAGTTTCGTGGCGAGCGCCATCAGATAAGCAGCGCAGACCATGGCAACAACGATGGCTCCGAACTGTGCACCGACAGCATCCGAAGCAACGCCCATCAACAATGGGATAATGGCTCCGCCGAAGATGCCCATCATCATCAGTCCGGACACTTCATTGGTGTGTTTCGGTTCGCGTTCGAGTGCCTGTGAGAATATGATCGGGAAGACGTTGGAATTGCCGAATCCAAGTACGCCGATGCAGATGTAGATCATGATCGTATTGCTGAAGAAGAGCAGTCCGACAACGGAAAGCACCAGACAAGCTGCACTGATGGCGAAGAATTTCTTGGGTGAGAAACGGGCCAGGATGAAGGCGCCGCTGAAACAACCCACCGTACGACAAAGGAAATAGAGGCTCGTGGCATATCCTGCTGCGGCCAGCGGAAGTCCGGCACGTTCCATGAGCAGCTTCGGTGCTGTCGTATTGATGCCGACATCCAATCCTACATGACACATGATGCCGAGGAACAACATCAGCACCATTCCGTCGCCCAGCAGTGAGAAGCATTGACGCACCGAAGTGGTTTTGCCTACAGGCGCTTCTTCTTTCACCTTCGTGAAATAGAGCCAGACCATGGAGAGCAGCGAGACAACGGCGAAGATGATGTAAAGCATCTTCCAGTCACCGAATCGAGCGGCAGCCCAAGCGGCAAGGATCGGAGCGATGAACGAAGCGATGGCCTTGAAAAACTGTCCCAGAGTCAGCGTACTGGCCATCATCTTGCCCGAAACGATATTCGCAAGAAGCGGATTCAGTGAGACCTGCATGATGGTGTTGCCGATTCCTAACAGTGCAAACGAGATGAGCATGATGGGATAGCTGTAACCGAGGAACGGGACGAGCAGTGAGACGAAGGTGACGACGATACTGATGAGTACCGTGTTGCGACGTCCGATACGGTTCATCAGCAGACCCGTCGGAACGGAAAAGATGAGGAACCAGATGAAGACCATCGACGGCAGAAGATTGGCCATCGTATCAGTCAAGGTGAAATCGATCTTCACATAATTGGTCGCGATTCCTACCAGATCCACGAAGCCCATCGTGAAGAAGGTGAGCATCACGGGAATCAGAACGGATAATGAAGGACGTGTGTTGTTCATGGTGTATGTGTTATTGATGGAATATTTGTTTCAGATAAGCGGCGATATCGGCAATGTCGGCGTCTGACGTGTCCCAAGAGGTGACGAAGCGGGCTTCGTTGCGCGATTCGTCCCACATGTAGAAGAAGTATTTCTCCTGCAGTTTCTTCAGCTGCTCGGTAGGAACGGTGAAGAAAAGCTGGTTGGATTCGATCTTCTGTGTGAACTGAATTTGCGGATAACGTTTCAGTTCGGCTACAAGCTGCAGGGCACGCTGGTTGGCGGCGGTTGCATTCTTCAGCCAGAGATTGTTCTCGAGATATGGCACATATTGACAGGACAGATAACGCAGCTTCGAGGCAAGTTGTGCGCTCTGCTTGCGATAATACTTTAGATTTTCGGAGATCTCCGGACGGAAAGCTACAACCGCTTCGCCCATCATCATGCCGTTCTTCGTACCGCCGAAGCTCAGAATATCTACGCCGGCATCCACGGTCAGCTCTTTCATCGAACAGCCGAGATAGACGCAGGCATTGGCCAGACGGGCACCGTCCATGTGAAGATACATGTCGTTGTCATGAAGAAACTTCGAGAGCGCCTTGACTTCGTCGATGGTATAAACCGTGCCGAGTTCGGAACAGTTGGAGATATAGACAGCTTTGGGCTGCGGATGATGGCAGAAGCCGATCTCCTTGATCTCCGGACGAATCATTTCGGGCGTCAGTTTGCCGTCGGGCGTCTTGATGGGAATGACAGTGCAGCCGCTCATCTTGGCTGGTGCGCCGCATTCATCCACGAAGATATGAGCTGTCGTGGCACAGATGATGCTGTTGAACGGACGTGTTACGGCCTGAAGTGCCACAGAGTTGGCACCGGTTCCGTTGAATACGAAATAGGGATCGGCGCATTCACCGAATATCTCTTTGATTTTATGGGTTGCTGCTTCTGTCCATGGATCTTCGCCGTAACCTGGTGCATGATCGACATTGGCTTTGATGATTGCATCCATCACGGAAGGATGAACGCCTGAATTGTTGTCACTTGCAAAACTTCTCATTGTAATATGTTATAATTTATATGTTTTCGTTGCTTTATTCCGACAAAGATAGAGAAATTCGCTGTTAGGAAATAAGAAACTATATAAAATGAGTTCAATTTATTTCCTACCTTTACCCATCGACAATACACTATATATTTCAATGAAGAAGATTCTTGTAGCAATTCTATTATCCATCATGTGCAGTATCAGCATCCAGGCTCAATCCGACACGGCGAAGCTTCGCTTCCAAGGACGCGAAATGATCATCGTCTCACCAAAGAAAGCAGCCACAGGCAATCCGTGGATCTGGCGTCCGGCCTTCTTCGGCGCTTTCGATTCGGTCGATTCTGCATTGCTGGGTAAAGGATTCCATGTGGTTTATTACGATCTGACGCATCTCTACGGCAGTCCGCACGCCGTGCAGCTTGGCAACGATTTCTACCGGATGATCTGTCAGAATTATCATCTTTCAGACAAAGTTACGCTCGAAGGATTCAGCCGCGGCGGTTATTTCGTCTTCAACTGGGCGGCGGCCAATCCCGACAAGGTGGCTTGCATCTACGCCGATGCGCCTGTGTGCGACATTCTCAGCTGGCCGAGCCGCAAGGACACGACGCTTTGGAAGGATTTCCTGAAGGAATGGAATCTAAAGGATTCCGATGTGGACGAATCGTTTCAAGGTAATGTGATATACAAACTCAAAACGTTGGCCGCTGCGCATATTCCCGTTATCTCGGTTTGTGGCGACAGTGATCAGACGGTTCCTTACGTGGAGAATATGAAGAAGATCCGCGATGCTTATCAGGATTTGGGCGGCGTTGTGGAACTGATCCTGAAGAAGGGCTGCGATCATCATCCGCACAGTCTGACGAATCCGGAGCCTGTGGTGGATTTCATCCTTCGTTATCAGAAAGGATACACCGATCCGCAGCATATCCAGCTTCGTGGTGACTTGACGAATGCCTTCAGCCGCTTCATCCGTGAGAAAAAGGGTTGCGTGGCTTTCCTCGGCGGCTCCATCACGGAGATGAAAGGTTGGCGCGATATGATCGAGGAAGATCTGCACCAGCGTTTTCCCTATACCGAATTCACCTTCATCGATGCCGGAATCTCTTCCACCGGTTCCACGCCTCACGCTTTTCGTCTGGATAACGATGTCTTGAGCAAAGGCAAGCCGGATCTGATGTTTGTGGAAGCTGCCGTGAATGACGACACCAACGGATTTACCGCCGTCGAGCAGGTTCGCGGCATGGAAGGAATCGTGCGTCATGCGCTGCGTGTCAATCCGAAGATGGATATTGTCATGCTGCATTTTATCTACGATCCGTTTATTCCTATCCTGCAGAAAGGTCGGCAGCCTGATGTCATCATCAATCATGAGAAAGTGGCGCAGTATTACCATATTTCCTCCATCAATCTGGCGCAGGAGATAGCCGAACGAATGCAGTCCGGCGAACTGACGTGGCAGGAATTCGGCGGAACGCATCCTGCCTGGAACGGTCACAAATACTATGCGGCCGCCATCAATCGTCTGTTTGATATGGAGAGCAAACCTACGAACGATCTGATTGCCAAACCTCACCTGATTCCTCAGAAGGCGATGGATGCTTTCAGTTACGATAAAGGCGCCTTTATCG
>CAZIVE010000103.1:1220-9212 GCA_964542435.1 uncultured Parabacteroides sp. | reverse complement strand
TAGCGAAATAAAAGAAATAACACCTAAAGAAGCGTTATCTACCGACTGTACGGTAGGTGACAAAGAAAAAGAGAGCCGTTTTGCGACTCTCTTTTGTATGATATTCTGAAATGATTCTTCGGAAACCAGCTGTTGCTGTTTGCTATTTCGTTTGCCGTTTGGCTTTGGCAGCTGCCTCTTTTGCTTTGAGGGCCTCCTGGCGCGCCTTGAGCTTTTCGGCTTGCTTCTCCTTGTAGGCAGCGGCTTTCTCCTTGCGTTCCTTCTCTTTCTGCTTCTGGAGCTGCTTAGCTTCCTTCTCCTTTTGCTTCTGAAGTTCGGCACGAGCCTTCAGTTTGGCTTTGCGATCGGCGGCAGCCTGCTTCATCTTGGCTTTGCGGTCCTGATCGAGTTGCTTCTCCCGTTCGGCTTTCTGCTGGAGCAACGTCTTCTCCTCTTCAGCCTGCTGTTTCTTCAGATCTTCCTGACTCTGTTCTTCTACTGTCTTCTCCTGAACCTGCTTCTTCGGCTTTGCTGTTGCTTTGGCCTTGGGCTGTTTGGTCTTCGACGGTTTGGACTTGGTCACCTTCGTCGTGTCTTGTGGAGCTGCTTCCTGTTTCGGTTGGGCCTGTTCCTGCGGTTGCTGGGCGGCAGCAGCTTCCTGCTGTTTTTCCGTCTTCAGCTTCTCGCGTTCCTCTTTCCGCTTCTGTGCAGCTTCCTGTTTAGCCTTCTGCTCGTCTGCTTTCTGCTGAGCCTTCTCGTCGCGTTGTTTCTTGCGGATTTCGAGAACCTGCTTCAGCGAGAATCCGGTGTCTTCTTTCGGAACAGCGATAGCTGCCTGCTTCGGAAGCCGGACGGTGTCGTCGATGGCCTTCACAGTTGTCGGGAACTTCACCTGAATGGCGGGAGCGGTGATGGTCGGCATGGTTTCTCTGGCCACGCGGGTAGAATCAATCTTGACGGATGTGACTTTCTTGCTCGTCTTCTCCTTCTTCGACGGCTTCTGAGCCTTCTCATCGGTCTTCGTGTCGGCTGGCTGACGGCGAACGGAATTCTTCACTTCCGGAGCAGCTTCTTCCTCCTGTTTCTCCTCCTCGACAGGCTCTTCCTTGATGTTCGGAGGCAGCGGCGGTTCCTTATCTTCCGTCTTGTCCTCATTCGTGTCAGCTGCCATGCGGGCTTTGAGGCGAGCCACGATCTCTGGAGCCTGGTCACCGAATTTATCGGCGAAGAAGGTCAGGTATTCATCGAGCGTCTTGCCGCGCATCAGCGTCTCGTAGTTGTCATCGGAGATCGGAATGATGGTGACGCTCTTGTCGAAGGTCGTAGCGTATCCGTCCTTGCCGTATATCATCTGATAATAATGCAAGATCTCTTTGAGGTTGTAGAAACCACTGATCTGAAGCATGCTTACCGGACCGCTTTCCTCGAAGGTCAGATCGAAGGTCTTGACCATGGAGTTGGCAAAGTTGTAGGCAGCCACAGCGAAGAGCAGCTGATTCTTGTCGATCGATCCCGTCGGATAGATCAGCAGCATGCGATAAGGCGCATTCTCCCCAACGGAATCCACGCGGAACACGCGAGCCGAATCGGCTGCCGAAAGCTGTCCGTTCTCACCGATACCGAAGCGCATATTCCAAGTCATTCCCTTTACATTGCCCTGAACCAAGGCACGTCCGCGAAGTACGCCTTTCAGCATCTCGCCGGCCAGTTCGCTGACGTCAGCCTTCGGATATTTGTCCACCAGCGCCTTGAGCGAATTCTTGAAGCTGTCCACTTCGCCGCCCTGCACATAAGAGAGCGCGTTGAGGAACATGAACTTTGGCAGCAGCGTTGCCAACGGATATTTCTTCATCATCTCGCGGTAGTTCTTGCGAACCGTAGCGGTGTCGCTCGCGAGATAACGGTCGTAGGTGATCTGGTAAATGGAATCCTGCGCGGCATCCATGTGACGGATGTTGTAGGCATAGTCCGGATCGGAGACGGCAATGGTGTAGTCGCTCTTCGGGAACTTCGCCTTCAGCTTCTCGCGGTATTCGTTGGCGAGAGCCTCGTTCTCCTGGCGGAGTGCCATCAGATAGATCTGGTAATAGGTCTCCAGCAGATGCTCATTATCCGGGAATCGGTTGTCGAGGCCGATGAATTCGTCGATGGAAAGCGGCAGATCCTCCAGTTTGTCCTTATAGATCATACCCATGTTGTACATACCGTCGATGATGATCACGTTCGATGCGTCGATGTCCTCAGGCGTCATCGGGATCTGCTGCAAGTAATATTCGCGCGACTTCGGATCGTTGGCCAATGAGTCGGCTGCTTCCGTTCCGGCAACCGGTTTGCCATTGGCATCGAGTTGTGCCTCCTGCTGCTGCGTCGTATCGTTGGAAACGACCTGCCCGGCCGCTCCTGCATTGCCGTTGAATGTAGAAAGTTCCTTCTTCCTGCGGCGCCAGTTATCTTCATTGACACGTTTGCCCCATTTGCGTTGGAACTGCATCTTGCCGTCGGCCACCGTCTGTGGATTATAAAAATAGAAGGTCGCGCTGCTTCCACCGGCTGTCGGAATCTTCACGGAGGCAGCTTGCGTGCCGGGACGGTTGATGCCCGTTCCTTGAGCTGCCTGATCCGCAAGGAATGCCTCCTTGTCGGCTTTGGCCTTGGCCTCTTCTTCATCCTTCTTTACCTTCTCGATGATCTTGTCGATCACGGCGAGACGATCTTTCTCCGGCATCTTGGCCAACACCTGCAAACTGTCCTGCAAGTGTACAGCCTTGACGTGTACGACCAGTTCATCCAGCACGGACGAGATCTTCGACACGCGCTTGTAGTCCTTGAACTCCTTATTGATAGCCGAGAGTGCTCCGCTGAAGCAGGGCTGCGCCTTCACATAGTCGCGCATGCTGAAGTAAAGATCACCCAGCTTGATCTGGCAGAGCGCCTTGTCCAGTCCGTTCTTCGTACTCTTGTCAATACCTTTCTGATAATTCTCGATGGCGTTGGCCGTATCTTTGCGACTGAGGTAAAGGTTGCCGAGCGCATAATAAACCTGATCGAGATAATCCTTATTCTTCTGATCGCGTCCCATTGAGCGCAGCTTGCCAATGATGCTCTTGTATTCGCCGCCCGGGAAAACCTCCGTCTGACGAATGCGTGCGGCAAACTCCAGCTGATAAGGCGGACTGGATTTGATCACCTCGCCGAACGACTTATACGCTTCTGCATTCTGGTTCTGACCTTGGTAAAGCTGACCGAGCAGATATTTAAGTCGCGAGCGTTGCAGATGCTTCGGTTCTCCTTTGATAGCCAGCTTCAGATGAGGTATGGCTTCGGCAAACTTCCCGTCCTTGATGAGATATTCCGCATTCACAAACTCAAACTGGTCGCGGTTCTTCTTGGGAATGCCTTTCTGGTTGAGTTTGTTGAGGATGTCTTCCGATTCATAAAGCCAATCCATTTCGTCATAGCAGCGTGCCTGCCACAGTTTGGCTTCGGCGACGACCTCAGGCTCGGTGGCGAAATGTTTTGCGATATAGGAGAAGGTGGCCGAAGCCTGCAGAAAGTCTGCATTGTAAAACTCAGCCTGTCCCATGATCATCCAGCTGTTCTTGAGAAAAGGATTGTACTCCTCCTTCGATTGGATCAGCACCTGCTTGGCGTTGTTCCTCCAGCCGGACTTCTTCAATGGCTTTGCTTTGATGGAATGTAGCTTGATGGCTTTATTGCTTTTCTCGATAGTCTTGTCAAACGCGCCGCCCGTATTCTTCTTGTCTTTCGGCTGTGCACTGATGGCATGCATAAAGATCGGCTCCACGTAATTCTCCTGGTATCCTTTCTCCATGCTGCTCAAGGCATCGTCATAAGCCAGCTTTCCATTATAATAGATGTTGTAACGGGTGTTTGTGGCATGATAGAAGCGGCTCAGTCGCGTGTTCTTCTTTGTGCTGCACGCTCCGAGTAAGGTAATCAATATAAGGGAGTAATATAAGATTCTCTTCATTTCATGCGGGTCGATAAACCTCGGCAGAACAGATATCTGTTTGCTTAACTCTTAACGTCTGACAGCCTTTTTTATTGTTTTGGTCAATAAAAAGAGAACAATGAAGACGACAATGATGAAGGCGCCCGAAGGAACATTGAGATAATAGGAGAGGAAAAGTCCTGCGATGCAGCCGACGAATCCGATGCCGATACTTCCCCAAATGATCTTCCTAAAGTCCTGTGTCAGCAGGTTCATCGTGATCTGCGGCAAGGTCAGCATACTGATGAGCAGCATGATTCCGACGAGACGAATGGAGAGGACGATGGTGACGGCAATGAAGAACATCATCGTATATTCGATGAGGATGACGGGAATGTTCTGCGTTTTGGCGAAGTCACGATCGAACGCCACGAAGATGATTTCCGTATGGAACATCAGGAAGAAGACGATCAGAACGACGGATAAGGCAGCGATCAGAATGATGTCCGTCAGGGTGATGGTCAGAATGTTGCCGAAGAGATACGCTGTGAGATTGGGCGTGTAACCGGGCGTAAGGAAGATGAAGATGACGCCGAGCGCCATGCCAAGTGACCAGATGGCTGCAATGGCCGAGTCTTCGCGAATGTTCTGGCTCTTGCTGGCATATTCCACGCCGAAGGCCGAGAGGATGGAAAAGATCATGGCCATCACGATCGGATTCATACCGAGAAAGAATCCCAATCCCAAACCGCCGAATGAGGCATGTGTGATGCCGCCGCTGATGAACACGAGCCGGCGCGTCACGACGTATGTCCCGACAATGCCGCAGGCAATGGCCGTCAGCAGACTGCCGAACAGTGCGTTTTGGAAAAAGGAGAAGTTCAGTAGATCCATTCTTATTTCGTTACAGTTCCTCCTGTCGAACTCTTATCGTTTTTATCCGTCAGCATCATGAACGCTTCGTCCTTGACAGCATCGGGAAGATTCACCTCGCGTTGCTGAAGACTTCGGAGCCAATCGGCCACTTCCGATTCGCGGAGCGTGTAAAGCACTTCGCGGAATTCATCCACAGCCGCTTCGTCATAAGCATCCGAAGCCGTTCCTTTGAAACGGTCCAGCTCTTCGTCGTTGAAATAGACAATAGGTTTGTTGGTCGGCGACATCGAACAATCTCTCATGCAGCCTTCGCAATCCGTAGGCAGTTCCTGGATCTCGGGCATCTTGTCGATCTCACCCTTTTCCAGCATCTTGTGCAGTTTACGCTCGCGGAAGATTCCTGCGATCATGGCGATGACGCCCAACGCTACCAATCCTAATATCAAATATATCATATCCCTTGAATCTTGTCGTAGTTAATCGTTCTCTTCTGTAATACGGAAGCCGGCACTCTTGAGATCGTCCCAGAATCGCGGATAACTCTTGCTCACCACTTCCGGATGATGGATGCGGATGCCTTCTCTACGCGTCGCAGCACAAGCAAAGGCCATTGCCATTCGGTGATCTTCGTAGGTCTCGATGAGCGGTGATGCGTCTGCAACGCAATGTTCGCCGTTCCATTCCATCGACTCCTCGTCGCATCGTAAAACAAAGCCCAGCTTCTTTAGTTCTGTCTGTAACGCTTTGATGCGGTCGGTCTCTTTGATGCGGAGAGATTCCACTCCGGTGAATCGGAAGGGAAGCTGCATCATGGCACACGTCACGGCAAAGGTTTGAACCAGATCCGGTTGATCCGAGAAATCATATTCGAATCGTTTTTCTACCTTATTATATATAGGTAACAAACGAACCTTTTCCGCTTCGTATCGGCTGGAGACTCCGAGCTTCTCAAAGATCTCGGCACCTTTCGAGTCGCCTTGCAGACTTTTCTCAAACAATCCCAGCAGTTCGATCTCAGCTTTCGGATCCATCGCAGCCATTGCATACCAGTAGGAAGCCGCGCTCCAATCCGATTCCACTGTGAAAGGTCTTGCATCGTATGAGTTTGCCGGGACATTTATCGTTTGTCCTTCCACGTGTGCATCGACTCCGAACTGTTTCATCAGCTCGATGGTCAGATGAATGTAGGGTTTCGAAACGACTTCGCCCTGCAGGTGAATGCGCAAACCTTCTTCCGTCATCGGCGCGATCATCAGCAATGCTGAGATATATTGCGAACTGACATTGCCTGCAATCGTCACTTCACCACCGTGAAGTTTGCGGCCACTAATATATAAAGGAGGAAATCCCTCTTTTTCTTTGTAATCTATTTTTGCCCCGATCGAACGAAGAGCCTCTACCAGCAGACCGATCGGACGATTCTTCATTCGTTCGCTTCCAGTCAGCGTCCTTTCTCCCGGTTCCATGGAATAATAGGCGGTGAGAAAGCGCATAGCCGTACCTGCGGCGCCGATGTCCACGATGTCAGACTCCGAATGAAGAGCTTTCACCATCACATCGGTATCGTCACATTCCGCCAGGTTCGTGATGCTTGATTCCTTTCGGCTCAGCGCATTCAGGATAAGCACGCGGTTGCTGATGCTTTTGGAAGCCGGCAGCTTTACCGTGGCGCGGATGGTTTTAGGTGCATCGATCAGATAGTTCATCTTGGGTCGGTCGCTATTCCGTTCGTGTTAGGATAAATGGAGTACTATATATTAATAGGTAAGAATCTCCAAACCTGTCTCGGTCATCACGAAAGTGTGTTCCCATTGTGCAGAGGGAAGTTCGTCTTCCGTTACGACGGTCCAGCCATTGTCTGAATCGATGAATACTTTCCATGTTCCCATGTTGATCATCGGTTCAATGGTGAAGACCATACCCGGAACAAGCAGCATGCCTGTGCCTTTGCGACCGTAATGCAACACTTCGGGGTCTTCGTGAAATTCCAGTCCGACGCCGTGACCGCAAAGATCTCTGACAACAGAGAATCCGTTGCGTTCTGCGTGATGCTGTACGGCGTTGCCGATGTCACCGACAAATCCGAATGGCTGAGCGGCCTTCATCCCGATCTCGAGACATTCTTTTGCAACCTGTACCAGCTTCTGCTTGTCCGGAGAGACATTTCCAATCATGAACATACGCGATGCGTCGGAGAAATATCCGTCCAGAATAGTTGAAACATCTACATTGATGATGTCACCGTCGTGAAGAATCTCCTTTTCGCTTGGGATTCCGTGGCAGACGACTTCGTTGATGGAGGTGCAGACACTCTTGGGAAAGCCTTCGTAATTGAGCGGAGCCGGAATCGCACCATGTTCCACTGTGTATTCATAAACCAGTTTGTCGATAGCTGCCGTTGACATTCCTTCGTGGATCTCTTGGGCAACCAAGTCAAGAACGCCCGTGTTAACCACGCCGCTTTTCCTGATTCCTTCTATCTGTTCAGGTGTTTTGATCAGTTTTCTTTTGGGTACCAAATGACCTCTGTTCTGATAATAAAGGACCTTCTTATCGAGTTCCGTCAAAGGTTCTCCTTTGTTGATTTTCCAGTTATTCTGGATTCTTAATGACATCATTGTATGATTGTAAATTTTTAGGAACGGCAAAGTTACTCATTTCCCGTCTCTTTATCACCAGCCGAAATAACTTTTTGCATTTCTGTAACTTATGTCCTCGACCATTTTGCCTACAAACGGCAGCTCCGAAGTCGGAATTTCGCCCTCTTTACATCTTTCGGCGAGAAAATGGCAGAGAATCCTGCGGAAATATTCGTGGCGCGGATAGGAGAGGAAACTGCGTGAATCGGTGAGCATTCCGACGAATCGGCTCAGTAGGCCAAGTCCCGAAAGCGCCTCCAACTGCCGTTTCATGCCGTAACGTTGATCCATGAACCACCAAGCTGCGCCGTATTGCATCTTTCCCGGCACACTTCCATCGTTGTAATTGTAAGCGTTGGCAACCATCAGTTCGTTGTCACGCGGATTGATGTTGTATAAAATGGTCTTTGCCAAATGCCCCTCGTCATCTAGTCTGCTGAAGAAACGGTTCATCGGTTCTGCAAACGATTCATCGCCGATGGCATCAAATCCTGTATCAGCTCCGAGTTTCTTGAACATGCGGAGGTTGTTGTTCCGATTCGGACC
>CAZIVE010000103.1:0-1120 GCA_964542435.1 uncultured Parabacteroides sp. | reverse complement strand
GCCATGGCTTTGTCCGGTCTCCAAGCAGGTTTCACATGGATCTCGAAGCCTTCATCTTGGAGCTTTTTGTGATATTCCAACGAATCAGCTGGATCATCGGTCGTGCAAACTGTCTCCACATGCATCCTTCTCATGATGTTGCGGACGCTGAAAGCTTCTGTCTGCAGCTTCTCGTTGCAAGCTTCGTAAATCTCCTCCGCTGTAGTTGGATTCAATGGCTTGTCAATCCCGAAAATCCGGCTCAGTTCGAGATGCGTCCATATATATAAAGGATTGCACATTGTGTAAGGCAACGTCTCCGCCCACTTCATGAATTTCGAGTGTGAATCCTTATTGCCAGTTATGTAGTCTTCACTCACGCCGTTCGCCCGCATTGCACGCCATTTGTAGTGATCGCCGCCAAGCCAAGCTTCTGTAATGTCGGCGAAACGGTAATCTTCGGCAATCATCTTCGGGTCAAGGTGACAGTGATAGTCTATGATGGGCATTCCTTCAGCATGTTCATGAAACAGTTCGCGCGCTGTTTCATCCTGCAGCAGAAAGTCGTTATCCGGGAATCTTTTCATCTTATCATGTTTAAGTACATACAAATTTACGAATAAATTCTCGGTCAAACTTATCTTTCTTCTTGGCATAAAATGAAAATCGTAAGTCTTTACGGAAGAAAAATGTTTTAACCATGGTTGAAAAATGTTTTAACCATGGTTGAAACTTTCTGAGACAGTAGTCAAAATATATTTTAACCATGGTTGAAAATTATTTCTTCAATAGACCTTGCGAATTTTATCTTTGACATAGCTAGAATATTCAAAGTGTGATGCATATTTTCAGCTTTAATATGCCTGTCAGTCAGCTTTAAAACTATGAATTTGAAAAATAAATCGAAAAAAGTTGTTCAAATATTTGGAAAGCATGTTTTAGAACACTAATTTTGCACCCGCATTTGAGAAAAACAGTTCTCACAGTCGTTACTGAAATATTTTTGAAATAATTTTGCCAAATAATTTGGTCAAGTCATTTGTAAAGTAGTATCTTTGTAACCCTGTTCGCTCTGAAAGGGGCGAATGCAAATAAGAAGCGATCTTTGAAAGACTTACATAAACAACTAGAAAAGTAGTAC
>CAZIVE010000102.1:0-9228 GCA_964542435.1 uncultured Parabacteroides sp. | reverse complement strand
ATCAAGAAGAAGGTCACCGACGGTCCGGTACTGGATGCGAAGAATGAGGCCACTCCTATCGATGAGTTCAAAGCACCGGCCAAATTCATTCCCGATATCCGCTATTGGACTTCCGGATTCGAAAGCACCATCCAGTTTGCGCAGAACTATATCTCTTCGAACTGGCACAACGGCGGTAACAGCAACGTCAACATGACCACGCGTCAGGATATACAATACAACTATAAGAAGGACAAGATCAGCTTCACCAACGAACTGGAGGTCAAACTGAACATGAATACGCTGCCTTCGAATGTCGATACGCTTCACTCATACAAAGTCAACGACGATGTGATCAGACTGCACAGCAACTTCGGCTATCAGGCTTACAAGAACTGGTACTACACGATGGATCTTACCGTCAAGACACAGATGGTGAAGAACTATACGCCCAACAGCAATACCATTCTGGCCGCCTTCCTGTCGCCTTTGCAGTTGACGGTCGGCCCTGGTATGAAATACGAGTTGAACAAGACGTTCAAAGACAAGCATAAGAATGTAAAACTATCGGTGAACCTGGCTCCCATCGCCTACGACTTCATGTACAGCCGATTGAAAGGCAGCAATATGGATTTGGCCCGTCACGGATTCAAGCTTCGCAAGGATTCAATATTGCCGGGTGAGAACAAGTATCACAACGTTCTGAACCAACTCGGTACCAAGATGGAAACCAACTTGACGTTCAACTTCAACCGGAATACAAGCTGGACTTCGAGACTCTATTACTTCACCAACTATCAGCGTATAGTAGGTGAATTTGAGAATACGCTCAATTTCCAAATCAACCGGTTCTTCTCTACCCGAATCAACGTTCAAGCCCGATTCGATGACGGCGTCACCAAAGGAAACAACTTCAAGAATTACTTCCAATGGAACGAATTGCTCAGCTTCGGCTTCAATTACAAATGGTAAGGAAGAAATCGTATTTTTAGAAAAAATAAACATTGGGCGATGACAATATATAAAGAATAATAGCTATTTTTGCGTCGTTTTTGGCAAGTCGAGTTTGCAAATGATATATGGGAGATACAATCAGTCACAAAGGAGTTGTTAGTAAAGCTGAACATGGAATCGTTACCGTGAAAATCGATCGTGAAATGGATTGTGATGCCTGCCACGCAAAAGGTCTTTGCGTAACCTCAAGGCAAAACGAAAAATTGATCGAGGTCGTTGACCGCACAGGAAATTTCCATCAAGGAGACAGTGTCGAACTGACAGGCGAAAGTTCTTTAGGACTCAGAGCCGTACTCGTAGCCTTCGGTATTCCTTTGATCCTAATCATCGCCGCCGTTTTTATATTTGTATCCATGGGATGGAGTGAAACGACAAGTGGCCTCGCCGGTCTGTCCATTCTCTTCGTCTATTATTTGATACTTTATCTATTGCGAAATCAACTGAAGAAGGAGTTTGCATTTACTTTGAAAAAACTTAATGATCAAGTGATATGATTTTAATTGCTGTCATCACATTGGGAATCATCGGCGCCATTGGCGCTGTCTTTCTTTACGCAGTATCCCGTAAATTTGAAGTGTATGAAGATCCTCGGATCGGACAAGTACAGGAAGTTCTTCCTGGAGCAAATTGCGGTGGCTGTGGCTATCCCGGATGTTCCGGTTTCGCTGCTGCTTGTATCAAAGCTGATACGTTGGACGGATTGCTCTGCTCCGTCGGAGGAGATGTCGTTATGGCAAGAGTGGCTACCATTCTGGGAAAGGATGCGGCAAAGAGCGAACCGAAAGTGGCTGTTGTCAGATGCAACGGAACCTGCGAAGCTCGCCCTCGTACCAATGTCTATGACGGAACACATCGCTGCTCTGTCGAATCGGCGCTTTACGGTGGAGAGACAGGCTGCTCCTACGGTTGCTTAGGTTATGGCGACTGCGTGGAAGCCTGCAAATTTGATGCCATCCATATCAATCCCGTTACCATGATTGCAGAGGTGGATGAAGATAAGTGTACCTCCTGCGGCGCTTGCGTCAAGGCTTGCCCGAAAGGCATCATCGAACTTCGCAAGAAAGGTCCGAAGTCTCGCCGTATCTACGTCAGCTGCATGAACAAAGACAAAGGTGCCATCGCCCGCAAGGCTTGTGCCAATGCCTGCATCGGTTGCGGAAAGTGTCTCAAGGAATGCCAGTTCGAGGCTATTACCATCACCAACAATCTTTCCTACATCGACTTCAATAAATGCCGTATGTGCCGTAAGTGCGTGGCTGTCTGCCCAACCGGAGCCATCCATGAACTGAACTTCCCGCCAAGGAAAGCCGAACCGGCTGCTGCTCCCGAAGCCAAAGCCGCTGTCAAAGTGGAGGCTCAAGCTGCTCCTGCAACAAAGAGCGTAGAGGCAAAAACGGTAGCAAAAACGGAACCTGCTGCTCCCGTAACACCGGCTGAGAAGCCCGAAGCCGTGAAGGAAGCACCCAAGGCTGCTGACAACAACAACGAAATTCAACCCAAGTAATTGACGATTGAAAACAACCGCCAGTTATCAAAAAATACAATCATGCTAAAGACATTTCGAATAGGAGGTATTCATCCACCTGAGAACAAGCTGACAGCCGGGAAAAAGATTGTTGACCTTGCTCTGCCCAAGCAGGTGATCATTCCGCTCGGACAGCACATCGGAGCTCCTGCCCAGCCTATCGTAAACAAGGGTGATACCGTCAAAGTCGGTACGCTCATTGCGAAAGCGGGAGGTTTTGTCTCCGCCAACATCCATTCGTCCGTTTCCGGCAAAGTGAACAAGATCGACGTTGCCATCGACGCCAGCGGATACCGCAAGCCCGCAGTATTCATTGATGTGATCGGCGACGATTGGGAAGACACGATCGACCGCAGCGACACGCTTGTGAAGGAATGCAATCTTTCAAGTAAAGAGATCATCGACAAGATCGCAGCCGCAGGTGTTGTCGGAATGGGCGGCGCACAGTTCCCGACGCAGGTCAAACTGCTGCCTCCTCCCGGAAACAAGGCCGAACTGGTCATCATCAACGGTGTGGAATGCGAGCCTTATCTGACAGCTGACCATTCCCTGATGCTCGAAAAGAGCGAAGAGATCCTCGTCGGCGTCACCATCCTGATGAAGGCGGTGAACGTGAAGAAGGCCGTCATCGGCATTGAGAACAACAAGAAAGATGCCATCGCCAAGCTGACGAAGCTGGCCGCTTCCTATCCGGGAATCGAAATACAGCCTCTGCAGATGAAATATCCGCAAGGCGGTGAGAAGCAGCTCATCGATGCCATCATTCGTCGTCAGGTCAAGAGCGGCGCACTGCCTATCTCGACCGGTGCCGTGGTTCAGAATGTCGGAACCTGCTTCGCCATCTACGAAGCGGTCATCAAGAACAAACCACTCATTGAACGTGTCGTGACAGTCACGGGAAAGGCTGTGAAGAACGCATCCAACTTCCGCGTACGAATCGGCACACAGATTAGCGAACTGATCGAAGCGGCCGGTGGCGTTCCCGAGAATACGGGAAAGATCATCAGCGGCGGTCCGATGATGGGAAAAGCATTGGTAAACACCGAAGTTCCCATCACGAAAGGTGGATCCGGCGTGCTGCTGATCAACAAGAATGAATCCAAGCGTCAGCCGATGCACGAATGTATCCGCTGTGCCAAATGTGTGAATGCCTGCCCGATGGGACTCAACCCGACGCTGCTCATGAACGCCACTGAGTTCGGAAATTGGGAACTGGCTGAGAAGAACTTCATCACCGACTGTATCGAATGCGGTTCATGTAGTTATACCTGTCCCGCTTATCGTCCGTTACTTGACAACATCCGTTACGGGAAAGCCAAAGTATCGGCAATCATACGTGCCAGAAAGAAATAAACAGAGAACGAGATGGAAAACAATCTATACGTATCGCCTTCACCCCACATTCATGGTGGTGACAGCATCAGCAAGAACATGTATGGCGTGCTGATCGCCCTCATACCGGCATTCCTGGTATCCCTTTATTTCTTCGGATTAGGAGCACTGATCGTGACATGCGTTTCAGTCGTCTCTTGCGTCGCTTTCGAATATCTGATCACGAAATACCTCTTGAAGAGAGAAGCAACGATCTCCGACGGATCGGCGATCCTCACCGGCGTGCTGCTGGCATTCAACCTGCCTTCCAACCTGCCTTTCTGGATCATCATCATCGGTGCGCTGGCAGCTATCGGAATCGGTAAGATGTCGTTCGGCGGATTGGGCCGCAACATCTTCAACCCCGCTTTGGTGGGTCGTGTGTTCCTGCTTATCTCTTTCCCGGCTCAGATGACAACCTGGCCCGTTGTGGATGCGCTGCAGGCCTTCCCAATGACCTACACCGATGCCAACACCGGTGCTACAGTGCTTCACCTCATCAAACAGGGCGGACAGCATCTGCCTGACTACACCAGCCTGCTGATCGGAATGAAGGGCGGCAGCCTTGGCGAAGTCTGTGCACTCGCACTGCTCCTCGGCTTCATCTATCTGTTGTGGAAGAAGATCATCTCATGGCATATTCCGGTGGCTATCATCGGAACCGTGTTCATCTTCACCGGAATCATGTATCTCGTCAATCCGGTCACCTACGTCAATCCTGTCTATCATATCCTGAGCGGCGGACTGCTTCTCGGCGCCATCTTCATGGCAACGGATTATGTCACCTCTCCTATGAGCCATGCAGGAATGATCGTCTATGGTGTCGGCATCGGACTGCTTACTTCCTTAATCCGTCTGTTCGGATCTTATCCTGAAGGTATGTCATTCGCCATTCTGATCATGAATGCTTTGACTCCGCTCATCGATACATATATTAAATCTAAACATTTCGGAGGAAAATAAAGATGGGAAAACTCAAATCATCATTATCCAATATGTTCTTCTCTCTGACGGGAATATGCCTCGTTTCGGGTGCCATTCTTGCCGGCGTGAACGAACTGACGGCGAAGCCGATTGCAGAGGCTCAGACCGCCACATTGAAATCAGCCATCAAAGCGGTGACTCCCGGAATGGACGTCAATCTCAACGAAGCCTATATGGCTGTGACCAGCGATAAAGACTCGCTCAAGATTTATCCTGCAAAGATCAACGGACAGGTTGCCGGCGCTGCGGTGGAAAGCAGCACAGAGAAAGGCTTCAGCGGTCATATCAGTGTGATCGTCGGATTCGACAAATCAGGCAAGCTGCTCAATTATTCCGTGCTTCAACATTCTGAAACACCGGGACTCGGCGCAAGAATGGAACAATGGTTCCGTACAGATAAAGGCCATCAGAGCGTCATCGGACGTGACTTGTCGAAGGGCGAACTGAAGGTGAAGAAAGATGGAGGCGATGTAGATGCCATCACAGCTGCCACCATCTCGAGCCGCGCCTTCCTGAATGCCATCAACAGAGCCCGCAGTGCTTATCTCGGTTCGACAGATTCTAATACAGGCGCCTCTCCGCAGGTTGACAGTGGCACGGGAGCTTCCGGAGACAACACACAGGCAGCCGATTCTACTAAACAAGGAGGAAAACAATCATGAGCAATCTGAAAGTATTAATCAATGGTATCGTTACGGAGAACCCGACATTCGTCTTGATGCTGGGTATGTGTCCAACGTTGGGTACAACCTCTTCCGCAATCAACGGATTGAGCATGGGCTTGGCAACGGCATTCGTGCTGATCTGCTCCAACATGGCCATCTCCGCCATGAAGAACCTCATTCCAGACATGGTTCGTATCCCCGGATACATCGTCCTCATTGCTACTTTCGTCACGGTCGTCCAGATGGTGATGGAAGGATATGTTCCTGCACTCTATAAGAGCCTCGGCCTTTACATCCCGCTGATCGTTGTGAACTGTATCGTCCTCGGACGTGCCGAATCGTTCGCAGCCAAGAACGGAGTGGTTGCCTCGGCCTTCGACGGCATCGGCATCGGACTGGGATTCACGCTTGCCCTGACATTGCTGGGCGCTATCCGTGAACTGCTGGGAACCGGTAAGATCTTCGGATTGACCGTCATGCCGGATCTTTACGGATCACTGATCTTCGTCCTGGCTCCGGGCGCATTCATCGTATTGGGTTATCTGGTGGCCATTGTGAACAAACTCCGCAAGGTCAATGCATAAGTGTAACATTTAATAAAGAAAGATATGGAATACATTCTTATATTTATAGCAGCCGTATTCGTCAACAACGTCGTCCTCTCACAGTTCCTCGGAATCTGTCCGTTCCTCGGCGTATCGAAGAAGATTGAAACAGCATCGGGAATGGGTGCCGCCGTTACATTCGTGCTCACCATCTCCACCATCGTAACCTACATCGTACAGAAATATGTACTCGACAAGACCGGCCTGCAGTTCATGCAGACGATCTCGTTCATCCTCATCATCGCAGCTCTGGTGCAGATGGTGGAAATCATCCTGAAGAAGGTTTCACCGGCGCTCTATCAGGCTCTCGGCGTCTATCTTCCTCTGATCACCACCAACTGCTGCGTGCTCGGCGTCGCCATCCTGGTGATACAGAAAGACTATAATCTGCTTGAGTCCATCGTATATGCATTCTCAACAGCCGTAGGCTTCGGTCTGGCATTGGTCATCTTCGCAGGTATCCGCGAGAGACTGGCCATGACGCACATTCCGAAAGGCATGCAAGGCGCTCCTATCGCCCTCATCACTGCAGGCTTGCTGGCTATGGCATTCATGGGATTCTCAGGCATCGTTAAAATATAAGCATCATGAAACAGAAGATATTGGTAGCAGGCGGAACCGGTTATATCGGTTCGCACACGACAGTGGAATTGCAGAATGCAGGGTATGAAGTGGTCATCATCGACGACCTCTCCAACTCCAACATCGAAGTGCTCGACGGCATCGAGAAAATCACCGGCATTCGTCCCACATTCATTCAGCTCGATCTGAAGGATAAGGAAGGTACACGCAAAGCACTTGCCGACAATCCCGGCATCAAGGGTGTCATTCTCTTCGCTGCAAGCAAAGCGGTGGGCGAATCGGTCAAGATTCCGCTCAAGTATTACCGCAACAACATTGTTACGCTCCTCAATCTTCTCGATCTCATGCCCGAATTCGGTATTGAAGGCATCGTATTCTCTTCCTCCTGCACCGTTTACGGTCAACCTGATGCCGATCATCTGCCCGTGACGGAAGATGCTCCCATCAAACCGGCAACCTCTCCTTACGGCAACACCAAGCAGATCAACGAAGAGATCATCCGCGACACGGTTCATGCTGGGGCTCCTTTCCACAGCATCCTGCTCCGCTACTTCAATCCGATCGGAGCACATCCGACGGCTGAGATCGGCGAACTGCCCAACGGCGTTCCGCAGAACCTGATCCCCTATCTCACGCAGACAGCGATGGGCATCCGCAAGGAACTGAGCGTCTTCGGTGACGATTACAATACGCCCGACGGAAGCTGCATCCGCGACTATATCAACGTGGTGGATCTGGCTAAGGCACATGTCACCGCCATGAACCGCATGCTGCAAGGCAAATCGGCTGAACCGGTCGAAGTGTTCAACCTGGGAACGGGACACGGCGTCTCTGTCCTCGAACTGATCAACACCTTCGAAAGTGCCACCGGTGTGAAGGTTCCGCACAAAATCGTGGGACGTCGCGAAGGCGACATCGAACAGGTGTGGGCCAATCCTGCAAAGGCCAACAAGGTGCTGGGCTGGAAAGCCGAGATCTCCTTGGAAGATACCCTGCGTTCGGCATGGAACTGGCAGAAACAGCTCCGCGCTCGTGGCATCCAATAACAGAAACCGACTTTGTATCTATACTTCCGGGGTTCATTCTTATCACGCGATAAAATGAACCCCGTTTTTCTTTCCGCCGCCAAGGCAACCCTATTCACCCATCATTTTATCCGTATGAAAAACATTCGTCTCTACACCCTCTTATTTCTTTGCACTGTTTGGGCATGTTCGTTTGAAAACGCCTCCGGCGAAACGCAAGAAACCCTGAAGCCGCAGGATGTGCCTATCGCCGTTCCCTTTGAAGGCAACTCCTTCATCACCTCCTCCACTCCCTCCGACTTCATCGATCCCTACACAGGTGCATTCACGGGCGACTGGAAGGACAAGGCCGTCGTGTCGAGCAGCTATTTCTACGTAGGTTCGGCCGGCATTCTGAACGTGGCTTTGGCAGCATCCAACGACAACGGGAATGCGCTGATCAAGGCCCGAATCAACGGAGGAAAACCGGTGGTGATCAAGGTGAAGAAAGGAGGTGAAACGCTTTATACCTTAGGTCGCATACGGCTCGATGCGCCCGGATATGTAAAGGTGGATCTTCAGGGCATCAGTATGGACAAGACAGCCAAGAGCTTTGCTAAAGTCAGCGGCTTCCGCATCGGCGGACCGGCAACGAAGAGTGACAACAACCATTTCGTTACGCCCAAAGCCAAGACCGACGAGAACAGCATCTACTTCATCCGACGCGGAGCTTCGGTGCATTGGAAATACATCATGCCTACGACTGACGACATCGAATATTTCTACAACGAAGTGGTTGTGGACAAAGCTGAGAACAGCAGCTATTACATGCTCAACGGTTTTGGACAGGGCTATATGGGAATACAGCAGCTGGAAGACGGCAGCCACATCGTTATCTTTTCGGTCTGGGGCGACGACAACGACGTGAACGGTACGCGTCCGACAATCGTGAAAAAAGGTTCGGAGGCCTATTTCGTCAATTTCGACGATGAAGGCAGCGGGCGCTCCTGCCGCATGAAATTCGACTGGAAAGAGGGCAAGACCTATAAAGCATTGGTGAAGGTCACGCCGAACGGCGACAACTCCACCACCTACAGCGCCTTCTTCTTCAACGGAACGGAATGGAAACGGATGGCTTCGCTACGGCGTCCGAAAATCTCCGTCCATTACACAGGAGCCTATTCCTTCCTCGAAAACTTCGATCCGGGCAATTCCATCCACGACCGAAGCGTCCTCTTCAAAAACCAATGGGTTCGCACAGTCAGCGGCGAATGGAAAGAGGTGACCGACGCGACCTTCTCCTGCGATGTCTGTGGCCGTCAGATGTGGCGCTACGACTATTCCGGTGCCCTCGACGACACGAATCACGGCTTTATCCTCCGCAGCTTCGGCTTTACCAACAACCACACAGCGTATGGCACGCCCTTCTCCCGCCATGCCACTGGCATCCAGCCTCAGATTGATCTCGAGGCCCTGGAGAAATTGTAGGAGACGCATTG
>CAZIVE010000101.1:0-9255 GCA_964542435.1 uncultured Parabacteroides sp. | reverse complement strand
ATCAGAAGAAAATGATTCCTTGCTCTGTTCTGCTGGAAGGCGAATATGGCGAATCAGATCTTTGCATCGGCGCTCCGGTTATCCTGGGCAGAAACGGTGTTGAGAAGGTTGTTGAACTTGATCTTACAGCTGATGAGAAGGCTCTCTTCGCTGCCAGTGCAGCTGCTGTACACAAGACTAACGCTGTCCTGAAAGACATCAAAGCTCTTTAATTAGAATATTCATTCTATCAGAAAGGCTGCTGAGCATTCCTTGGCAGCCTTTCCCTTGTTATCCCAAGAGGAGGGAAAACGGGGAATTGCCTATTTTTCGGGGATGTCACCATCGGAATATCAACCATACCTTGAACGGACTTTCAAATATCATTGATAAAATAATTTTTAACCTGGGTTGAAACTTTATTTGACCATGGTTAAAATTTTCTGAGACACTATGAAAAAAAATATTCAACCATGGTTGAATAATATTTATTCTATAATCTAACACGAAATCAATAAATACCTATAAGAGGGAAATTGAAGAAAAAGAAAAATTCCAACGTATCTTATCCTTTATAAAAGATTGCATACAATAAAAAAGGCGGACATTTCTGACCGCCTTCTATGAGGATGAATGAATGACATCAAATAACGCCTAACTTGGAAACTTCGATGAAATCCACGATATTCTGGATCTCCTGACTCATCGGGACCTGGTCTTTTACAAGCTTGGCCAATTCAACGACATCGCCTTTGCCCTGGAATATGATTCGATAGGCATGACTCATGTGACGAATAATCTTCTCATCATAATTGTCACGCTGCAGGATCACATCGTTTACACCGAAATATTCAATCGGTTCGTGTGCTGCCACAATATAAGGAGGAACATCCTTGCGCGTTCTGCAGCCCGTCTGAATCAAGGCATATTGTCCAATTCGACAACCTTGACTTACCAAGACATTACCACCACAGATCACATTATTATCGACATTGCAATAACCGGAGATCTTGCAACCATAACCGAGTACACAGTTATTGGCAATCTTCGTATCGTGTGCGATGTGAACACCTTCGTGAATGGCATTGCCGTTACCGATCGTCGTACTTTCTCCGGCAAGCGAAGAACAGTTGATCACTACGTTTTCACGGATATCATTGTCGTCACCGATCACAACAAAACTCTCCGTTCCCTTCTTGAAGTTGAAATCCTGAGGCTCGGCTGATATGACAGCACCGTTGAAAATGCGGTTGCGATTTCCCAAACGAGTTCCACTCATCAGACTGGCGAAAGGCATGATCTCACAATCGTCACCGACGACTACATTCTTATCAATGAAAGCAAAGGGATGCACGATGGCATTCTTTCCTATTTTTGCATCTGCATCGACGTAAGCTAATGGACTAATCATTTCTTTACATTTTAAATATTAATCTCTACCTCCGCCTAAAGCATTATAGAGGTCAATAACGGCCTGCATACGCTGGAAGGAATCGGAAACTTCATTCAACTGTGCGCCAAGCAACGATTGCTGAGCGGTAAGTATCTCAAGATAACTGGCTTCACCTGAATGAAACAGATCTTGCGTGTAGGTGACAGCTTTGGTAAGAGAAGCGGCCTGTGCATTGTGTGCCGTCAGTTTATCCGTAGCAGCATTGTAGAGATAAAGCGCATTGCTTACCTCACGACCTGCATCGAGAATAGACTGCTGGTAATTCATCTGTGCAATCTTCTCCTCGTCTTTCGTAACCTTCAAATTGGCAATAAGCCTGCCATGATTGAAGATAGGCTGTGAAAGCTGTCCTAGTGCGGTAAGAAGGATCTTGCCTGGATTAACAATACCCATACCGGACGAATTGGTCCAAGCGGCACTTCCTGTGATCGTAATGGATGGATAGAAAGCGGCACGCGCCTGATTGGTCGTATAATAGGCATTGGCCAAGGTCATCTCAGCCTGTTTTACATCCGGACGATTGGACAACAACTGAAGCGGAACTCCGACTGTCAGATTATCCGGAAGCTGTTGATTTTCCAAAGTGCCCCGTTCAATGGCATGAGGAGCTTCGCCTAACATCGTAGCCATGGCATTCTCCGTTTCACGCACCTGACGACGCAGGTCTGCTAAAGAAGCCTCAATGGAATGACTGTTAGCCTGACTCTGAAGAACAGCTGCTTCTGTGGTCATACCTGCCTCTTTCATCGCTTCCATGGCACGTACATTCTCCTTCCAGATTTTGGAAGTCTGTTCTGTGATGTTAACCTGACGGTCGAGCATCAACAACGTGTAATAGGTATTTGCAATGTTGGCAATGAGCGAAGAACGTACAGCCTGACGATAAGCATCGGTCTGCAGAAGCGATGCTTTTGCAGCACGGCTTGCATTGAGAAGACTACCAAAGAGATCGACCTGCCAGCTTGCAGAAGCCGGAACAGAATAAATCTTGCTGGGTTTAGCGCCATCGTAGCTGCTCAACGTTCCTGTAGCATTCAGATTCAATGAAGGGACATAAGCCAAACGAGCTGAGAGCAGCAGCGCTTTCGCTTCGTCCACACGAAGGATAGCAGCCTGCATATTGACATTGTTAGCCAATCCTTTTTCTATCAGCGTCTGGAGATAGGAATCTTTGAAAACCTCTTTCCAAGGCAGATTGCCTATGCTCGTGGTGTCGTCCGTTGCCATCGCTTCGTTATCCGAAGTGGCAGAACGGTAAACACCATCTGTCTTGATATCCTTCGGACGATCGTATGCTTTATAGATGTGGCAGCTGCTCAAAAGAGTAGTTGCACACACCATAATATATATAAGATTTCTTTTCATGATCATTCCGTTGTTTTAGGTTTTTCATATTGTTCAAACTCACTGGCCAACTCGCTTGTATCCTTTTCTTCGATAACAATCGGTTTGATCTTCTCCTGTAAGAATTCGAAGACCACAAACAAAGCGGGAACAATGAAAATCTGAAGGATCATACCAATCAACATACCGCCTACAGCGCCTGCACCCAATGTACTGTTACCGTTGGCACCGACACCTGATGTGAACATCAAAGGCAGCAGACCGATAATCATGGCCAAAGAGGTCATCAGAATAGGACGGAGACGAGCAGCGGCACCTAAGATGGCGCTCCACTTGATTCCCATACCTGCCTGACGTCGTTCAATGGCGAACTGTACAATCAAGATCGCATTCTTTGCCAACAGACCGATCAACATGATCAATGAAATCTGCAGGTAGATGTTATTCTCATGCCCGAAGATCTTCGTGAATGCAAAGGCACCGGCGAGACCGAACGGAACGGAAAGAATAACGGACAATGGCAGTACGTAACTTTCATACTGTGCACTCAAGATCAAATAGACGAACAGCAAGCAGAGTCCGAAGATCAAAGCCGTACTGTTGCTGGATTCGCTTTCCTGACGTGTTAAGCCTGAATATTCATATCCGTAACCATTGGGCAAAGTCTGAGATGCTACTTCGGAAATAGCCTTGATAGCATCACCGGAACTGTAGCCTGAAGCTGCAGCTGCGTTAATCTGAATAGAGGTGAACAGGTTGAAACGGTTGATATTGGATGGACCGTAAACCTTTCTCAGCGTGACGAACTCTGAAACCGGAGCCATCGTCGTGCCAATTCTCATATAGATACTGTTCAAAGAGTTCGGATCGAGTCGCGTCGTCGGATCACCTTGAATCATGACACGATACAACTTACCATAACTATTGAAGTTGGAAGCGTAAAGTCCGCCGTAATATCCTTGGAGAATACTTAATACAGCTGCCGGACTCGTTCCGCTCTGCTTACACTTGGCGACATCGACATCCACCATATATTGCGGATAACGAGGATCGTAAGTGGTCATGGCCATCTGAATTTCCGGACGTTGGTTCAACTTGGCCAGGAACTGCTGCGTGATACCAAAGAACTTGCTCACATCGCCACCCGTCTTATCCTGCATACTGAACGTAAGACCATTCGTTGCAGAGAAACCAGGAATCATAGGCGGTGCAAATGACATGATCGTAGCATCCTTCAACGTAGAAGTCTGTGCATAGATCATTCCGATTACATCCGTAGAACTTTGTCCCTTGCCACGTTCCGACCAGTTCTTCAACTTGATGATGAACGTACCGAAGTTACTACCTTGACCGGCCATGAAGTTATAACCGGTAATCATCTCACGACTCTTGATGGCAGGATTGGTTCCCAACATGGCATCAATCTTGTCCATAGTCTGCTGAGTTTTGCTCAAGCTCGTTCCAGGAGGAAGCGAAACGGTACAGAACACTGTGCCGACATCTTCATCCGGAACCAGTCCGGTACGTGTCGTACGCATCAGGATAGCCATTGCCACAATGCCGACAACGACAATCGCAATTGAAATCACCTTATGATCAATGAAGAATTGCGTATTGCGTTTGTACTTATTCAATATGGATGAATAGGCCGTATTGAATGAGGTATGGAAACGGCTGATCAATGTCTGACGTTTGCCTTCTTCACTCTTTGGCTTCAACAAGATGGCACAAAGAGCAGGACTCAACGTCAATGCATTCAATGCTGAAATGATAATGGCACAAGCCATCGTGATACCGAATTCCTTATAGAAGGTTCCGCTGGTTCCACCAATGAAAGAAACTGGAAGGAACACGGCTGACATAACAAGCGTAATGGAAATAATGGCGGTAGCGATTTCATTCATCGCATCGATACTTGCATTCATGGAAGACTTGTAGCCTTGGTCCAGTTTCGCATGGACCGCCTCGACCACGACTATCGCGTCATCCACCACTATCGCGATGGCCAACAACAAGGCTGACAAAGTCAGCAGGTTGACGGAGAATCCAAATATATATAGGAAGAAGAACGTACCTATCAACGAGACAGGCACCGCTATCGCAGGAATCAGCGTCGATCGTAGATCCTGCAAGAAGATGTAAACGACGATGAATACCAGGATAAACGCTTCAAGTAAAGTACGTAATACCTTATAAATAGATGCGTAAAGGAAGTCGGTTACATCCTGTGCAATGGAGATCTTCAATCCAGGAGGGAACGACTTGGCCTGATTATCCAAGGATTTCTTGACATTTTTGACAATTTCATTGGCGTTGGTTCCGGAAATCTGGGTCACCATAAAGGTGATGGCAGGTTTTCCGTTGCTTCGTCCGTTGAATGCATAATACAAGTTGCCTAACTCGACATTTGCCACATCCTTGACACGAAGAATATTTCCTTTCGTATCAGTCTTAATGATGATATTGCCGAATTCCTCCGGAGTCTTCAGACGTCCTTTGTAACGCATTACATATTCGTAAGAACGATCACTGTTCTCACCGAATTTACCTGGAGCAGCTTGGATGTTCTGTTCAGCCATCAAAGCCGTAATGTCACTTGGAATCAAATTGTGCTGCTTCATAGCATCCGGTTTCAACCAGATACGCATTGTATAGGTCTTGGCACCCATTGACTGCGCATTACCAACGCCCTGTACACGTTTGATGGCAGGGATAATATTGATATCTGCGTAGTTGGTAAGGAACTGCTCATCATATTGACCTTTATCGCTGGTTACAGAGAACATCAGCAGGTTACTGGTCTGACGCTTCATGGTCATGACACCAATCTGCACTACCTCGGCAGGAAGCAAAGCCTGAGCCTGTTGTACACGGTTTTGCACATTGACAGCGGCCATATCCGCATTGATGCCCTGTTTGAAATAGATCGTTATCATACACATACCGTCATTGGTGGCGGTAGATGTCATGTAGGTCATATTTTCAACACCATTGATAGATTCCTCCAACGGAGTAACGACACTATTCAAGACCGTTTGCGCATCAGCACCCGGATAGTCGGTTTCGACCATGATAGTTGGAGGTGCGATATCGGGATACTGTTCGATCGGGATCATTGCCAAACCGATAATTCCTATTATCACAATGATAATGGAAATCACCGTGGCAAATACCGGCCTTCTAATTATATGTTCAAGTTTCATTGTCTAATTCAATTTATCTTTTCATTTTCTTTCCCTGAGCTGCACCCATCTGAGTAGCCTGTTGAACTTTGGCTGCTGCTTCCTGCTCAGTAATCGGTTTAATCGTCATGCCATCCTGCAAAGTTGCGACACCTTGAGTTACGATACGATCGCCAGCCTTAACTCCTGACAACACCAAGAAAGATTGTCCGTCATCCAAGGTAGATACGGTGATTTCTGTAAACTTCACCTTGTTATCACTGCCAACGGTGTAAACGTATTTCTTGTTTTGCAGTTCTGTAGCAGCTGTCTGCGGGATAAGAATAGCGGCATTGTTGACGTATGGAATCAGAATCGTACCGATACCTCCTGATTTCAGCAGATGCTGAGCATTCTTGAAATCGGCGCGGATCGTGACAGATCCTGTTGTCTGATCAATCACACCACTGATCGTTGTGACTTTTCCTTTCTCTCCATATTCAGAATCGTCAGCCAGCTTCAATCCTACTTCCGGGAAGGTCTTGATGGCTGAATTCAGACTGCCTGATTCACGAGTCATGTCCAGAAGCTGTTTCTCTGTCATGGCGAAATAGACATACATCTGATCGATGTTAGAAACCACGGTAAGTGGCGTCGCAATAGCTGAACTAACCAAACTTCCTACACGGTAAGGAATGGTTCCTACAACACCGTTTGACGGACTTTTGACGTTGGTATAAGAAAGATTGTTGCGGGCATTGACAAGTTGAGCTTGAGCTTGTGAAAGCTGAGCCTTTGCTGTGGCCAATGTATTGGCTGAAACTTCCAGTTCATAATCACTGATAATGCCCTTTTGATGTAATTGTTTCTTATTGTCATACGTTAGCTGATTTGTTGCAACTGTCGTACGAGCCACATTCACATTCGCTTCAGCAACCTTGAGAGCTGCTTGATAGGGTACGGGATCAATGACAAATAGGGTTTGTCCCTGATGGACAACAGAACCTTCGTCTACACAAAGTCTCGTGATAAATCCCGAAACATTGGGGCGAATCTCAATATCCTGTTTGCCTTTGATCGTAGCAGGATAGGTGTTAACAAGCTCTTTGCTGGTCGTCTGTAATGTCGCCACGGCATATTCGCCGACCTGATTCGTGCTCATTTGCTGCTTATTTCCACAGGCAAATAAAGAAAGCCCTAAAGACAACAAGGCTAATTGCTTGGTTTGGGCGGTCAAAAATTTCATTAATTGTTTACTCATAATTATGCAATATTTCAAGTGACGGACAAAAGTATGTAATAAATTTAGCAGTTCAAAGCAAGAATCCCGAATTTTAACAATAAAAAGAGGATCAAATCAATTCATTTCAGGATTATAGCTCCAAATGAAAATTAATTGGTTGAAAAAGATTAAAGACTTATATTTGCATTATTAATAAATCAATTATCATGAAAACCGAATTAATCATATCAGATGTCTTACGTGCTTCCTGGAAATACACGAAATCCCAGATCTGGATTCTCGCCGGTCTGTTCATTGGATACATGATTATCGCCCTGATTATTGGTGCCCTGTTTACGCCCTCAAACAGCTCAACGATCGGAATCATCATAACGGAAATTGTCAGCATCCTCATTGCGTTGACCTTTACATTGGGCTATGTCAAGAACTGCTTCCAGACGCTGGATGGAGAGGAGCCCCAGTTCTCTGCCTACGTCCAGGAGTTCCACAAAATATTCACCTATTTATTTACTAATATCATCGTTGCCGTTATTGTTGCAATCGGTTTATGTCTGTTGGTTCTTCCCGGCATTTACTTGGGTATCCGACTGCAGTTTTCGCTTGCGCTGATCGTTGAAGAAGATGCAGGAGTCATTGAATCACTTAAGAAGAGCTGGGCGCTTACAAAGGGACACATGGGATCTCTGATCCTGTTGCTACTGACTATGATCTGTGTTTTGATCGTCGGAGCCATCCTTTTAGGTATCGGTATTTTCGTGGCAATTCCTCTTACCTACGTGATGTATTGTTATTCTTTTAGAGTTTTAACTTCAAAATCAGAAGATTCAATAGAAGAGAATGAATCACACATTTTAGATTCCCAATCTTCATCTAATACATACAAAGAAAATGAATCAACTTTTTAGTATTAAAAACAAAGTCATCCTGTTAACTGGAGGTTATGGCATTTTAGGACGATGCATGTCCAAACATCTTGCCAAAGAAGGTGCCTACGTCGTTATCCTCGGAAGAAACAAAGAAAAGGGGGAGGCTTTAGCGAAAGAAATCACCTCTGAAGGTGGTGAAGCATCGTTCTTCGTGACTGATGTCATGAACAAGGAACAGCTCGAGGCCAGTTCTCATGCTATCATAGAAAAATATGCTCATGTTGATGTTCTCATCAATCTTGCTGGAGGAAATCAAGCCGGCGCAACGATTCCGCCTGACAAAACGATTTTCGATTTAGATATCGAAGCTTTCCGAAAGGTTGTAGATCTGAATCTCTTTGGTACAGTGATTCCAACCATGGTCTTTGCAAAAGCTATGGTAAAAGAGGGCAAAGGAAATATCATCAATATTTCTTCTGAATCATCACTACGTCCCTTGACGAGAGTCGTTGGTTATGGTTGTGCCAAAGCTGCCATCAACAATTTCACGCAATATATGGCAGGCGAATTGGCCATCAAATTCGGGGAAGGTTTCCGCATTAATGCCTTGGCTCCCGGATTTTTCCTGACAGATCAAAACAGAGCGCTTATGTCTAATCCCGATGGGACGCCGACAGCTCGCTGCAATACCATCGTTGAACATACTCCTTTCAAACGTCTTGGAAAGCCGGAAGAATTGCTTGGTACGTTGCAATGGCTTATCAGCGATGCATCGGCATTCGTCACAGGAACGGTCATCCCAGTAGATGGAGGATTTGATGCCTTTTCGATATAGAGAGTTCTGAGAAAGGATCAAAATTCATACGATATATACAGGTTATTGTCATTGCAATTATGCAGGAAGCTTAAAACGATGGATAATTGCCGTTGCAATCTTGCGGGAAGGATTTTACGGCATGCTTTTCCCGTTTCAATCTTGCGGGAAGGATTTTCCGACAGGTTTTGAGCATTTCAATCTTGCAGGAGACTTTTTACAGGGTATATAGGTCGCTGCAATTTTGATTTGCCGGTTCCAAATCCTAAAAAATCCGTTTCATCCTCGAAGTGAAGAAAAAACTTTGGAACAGGCCAACAGCATTTTAACAAAGGTGTATACACAAAAAAAGGAACCAGTCGAACGGCTGATTCCTTTTCTAAAGACGGCGGCTA
>CAZIVE010000100.1:8208-9272 GCA_964542435.1 uncultured Parabacteroides sp. | reverse complement strand
TACATCTATATATATTATATGATTCGAATTCGTTTCAAATATCTTCTCCTAGGCATCGGTTTGTTGCTTTCGCTCAGTGCTATCAAAGCTCAAAAATATACCGATCTTATCGAAAAAAGCTATGAGTATCTTGACAAGAACGATCTGCCAGCTGCCGAAGAAAGTCTGAAAGCTGCCATGCACCTAGAACCTGCCAATCCGCACAACTATGCGTTGCTGACCAATCTCGGCACCATCCAGCGCCGTCAGGGGAAGTATGACGATGCCATTCTCTCCTACACAGCTGCGCTCAGCAATCATCCAGACAATGAGACGATCCTCTCAAGCCGCGCATCACTCTACACCGAAATGGGCAATCTGGAAAAAGCCATCATCGACTATACTTCCATCATCTTCTATCAGCCGAAGAATGAGAACGCCTATTATTATCGTGGATTGATTTATCTTCAGGACAAAAACTTCATGGCCGCAGAGAATGACTTCAACAAGGTTCTCGAGATCAATGAGAAATCTGTACGTGGTCGTGTTGGACACGCACTGCTCGAAAAACAACGCGGAAATTACGACCAAAGCGAACGAATCTTCAATTATTTGATCAGTGAAAAGCCTAATGACTGGTCTTTATACGAAGGACGAGCCGATCTATATTTCATGATGGGTAAAAATGCTCGAGCTATGGCAGATGTACAGAAAGTATTCACCGAAAGCGAACCGACAGCAGAACTTTACGTACTTCGCGGAAAGATCAAGATCGCACAGCTCGAGAAGAGTTCGGCAGCAGAAGATTTCACCAAAGCAAAAGAACTGGGATACGATTCGAAAGTGATTGACGAACTGATGAAAATGACAAAATAAGAAATGTTTTTAAGGGAAAAAATTGCAACAAGAGAAAAATAAGCTATCTTTGCACCCGCTAATACAAACAGCTTAATTTAATTATTCAAACATGGCAACAAGAATCAGATTGCAAAGATCAGGTCGTAAAGGCTACGCCTTTTACCACATCGTGATCGCAGACAGCAGGGCTCCACGTGATGGAAAGTTTATTGAAAGGATAGGTTCTT
>CAZIVE010000100.1:3431-8186 GCA_964542435.1 uncultured Parabacteroides sp. | reverse complement strand
ACTAATCCTGCTACAATAGATTTGAATTTCGAAAGAGCTTTGTATTGGTTACAGACAGGTGCTCTGCCAACAGACACCGTTCGTTTTATTCTCTCCCGTGAAGGTGTATGCTTGAAGAAGCATCTCCTCGAAGGCGTAAAGAAAGGTGCTTTCGATGAAGCAGCTGCAGAACAGAAGTTCGAGGCTTGGCTGAAAGACAAGCAGCTGAAGCTCCAGAAGGTTCGCGACAATGACAGTGAACAGTCTCGCGAAGCAGCTAAGAAGCGCATGGCTCAGGAAGAAGAAGAGAACAAGGCAAAAGCAGAATTAGTAGCAAAGAAAAAAGCTGAACTTGCAGCAGCCGAAGCAGCTAAAAAAGCTGAAGAGGAAGCAGCAAAGAAGGCAGAAGCTGAAGCCGTTGCAGCCGCAGCAGCTCCCGCTGCAGAAGCTCCCGCAGCTGAAGCAGAAGCTAAACCCGCAGAATAATTTAGACTTGGCCCAATACAGAAACGTCGCCCGACAAAGGCGACGTTTTTTTTGTGTTTGTCTTGCACCTTTTTCTTAGAATTACTCGAAGGAAAGAAATACAAAGATCGGCTGTTGAAAGGATATGGAGCAAAGAAAAAAAGTCTATGTTCATTTTATATTACTTCATTAGACTTTTTTAGCCGTTATAAAACATATCCTGTTCAAAACAACTACGAGCTAGGAAAAATCCTTGTTTCTCTCATTCATTTCTTATGACTATATTTACCGGCACAATAAACAAAGACATGGAAGATAACAGAATAACAAAGCTATTCGGAATTCAATATCCGATTATACAAGGCGGAATGGTTTGGTGCAGCGGTTGGAGATTAGCTGCCGCAGTAAGTAATGCCGGTGGATTAGGACTTCTCGGTTCAGGTTCGATGCATCCGGAAACGTTAGTGGAACACATCCACAAGATGAAAGAGGCAACCGACAAACCTTGGGGTGTCAATGTACCGCTGATGTATCCGGAAATTGACAAACTAATCCAGATACTGATTGACGAGAAGGTGAAAATCGTCTTCACTTCGGCAAAAAGTCCGAAGCAATACACTCCTATCCTGCACGACAACGGAATGATTGTTACGCATGTCATCGCTGGTTCCAAGTTCGCCCTCAAATGTGAAGAAGTTGGAGTCGATGCCATCGTGGCAGAAGGCTTCGAGGCAGGCGGCCACAATGGGAAAGATGAAAGCACTACAATGACATTGATTCCGCAAGTACGGAAGAGCTCTTCCCTGCCGCTTATTGCTGCGGGAGGCATTGCATCGGGAAAATCGATGTACGCAGCCATGGCTTTAGGCGCTGAGGGTGTACAGATCGGAACGCTATTCGCTCTCAGCCAGGAGAGTTCTGCAGCTGAAGCTTTCAAGAATCGCTGTATCTCGCTTAACGAAGGTGATACCATGCTCTGCCTGAAGAAAATATCTCCTACCCGACTGATCAAAAATGCCTTGTACGAAAAGATCAACGAGGCTGAAAATCGCGGTGCTGCCATCGAGGAACTTCGTAACATCCTCGGTCAGGCTGCAGCCAAACGAGGTATCTTCGAAGGGGATCTTGAGAATGGAGAACTTGAAATCGGTCAGATCGTCTCTTCCATAAAGGAAATCCTGCCCGTCAAAGAGATCATGGAAAACCTCGTCTCTGATTTCAAAGTCACTCAGGAAAGAATGAAATCGATCCAATTATAACGGCGTTACATAAAAAGCTACTAAGGAAAGAATTATACATCTAATAATGTTAAGTAATAAACAAACAGGTGCATTTTATTGATAACTGTCAGAAAAAAGCAGAAAAATATTATAAATTATTTGGAAGAAGAAATATTTGTCTTACCTTTGCGACGTTTTAATAAAGAAAACAACGAAACAGACAATGTTCAATCTTTCTTCACATATTATTCTCGTCGTGGTGAACCTACTCGTCATTAGCAGGTAAGGAGAAGGGTATGTAAGAAATGAATAAAGCTGCAATGATATTTCTTAAGCCTTTCTCCTATTTAAGAGAAAGGCTTTTTTATTGAAGATATAAAACGAGACAAAGATGAAACATCAGTTAAGAAGTGCAGTCTGCACGGAAGGCAGAAGAATGGCAGGAGCACGTGCGCTCTGGGTTGCCAACGGAATGAAACGAGAACAGTTCGGCAAACCGATCATTGCCATCGTCAACTCCTTCACGCAATTCGTCCCTGGACATACGCATCTGCACGAGATTGGTCAGATTGTAAAAGCCGAAATAGAAAAAATGGGCTGCTATGCAGCTGAATTCAACACCATCGCTATCGACGACGGTATTGCCATGGGTCACGACGGAATGCTCTATTCGCTTCCTTCACGCGACATCATCGCTGATTCCGTAGAATATATGATGAACGCTCACAAGGCGGATGCCATGATCTGCATCTCCAACTGCGACAAGATTGTACCGGGAATGCTGATGGCGGCTATGCGACTCAATGTCCCGATGGTCTATTGCAGCGGCGGTCCTATGGAAGCAGGCCGTTGGAAAGATGAGAACATCGATCTTATCACAGCTATGGTGAAAGGGGCCGATCCGAGTGTTAGCGACGATGAGATGAAAGAGATCGAGAATCGCGCCTGCCCAGGTTGCGGATGCTGCTCCGGAATGTTCACCGCCAACTCGATGAACTCGCTGAGCGAAGCCATCGGACTTTCCCTTCCAGGCAACGGAACGATCCTTGCCGATCATGTCAACCGTATCCAGCTCTTTAAAGATGCTGCCCGCCAGATCGTCATCAATGCCAAGAAATACTACGAAGAGGGCGACGAAAGCGTTCTTCCTCGCAACATCGCTACACGCGACGCCTTCCTCAATGCCATGACACTCGATATCGCCATGGGCGGAAGCACCAACACTGTTCTTCATCTTCTCGCCATTGCTCAAGAAGCCGGAGCAGACTTCAAGATGGCAGACATCGACATGCTGTCGCGCCGCGTTCCCTGCCTCTGCAAACTGGCTCCGAATACACAGAAATATAGTGTCCAGGAATGTAACCGTGCCGGAGGAATCCTTGGGATCCTCAATGAATTGGACAAAGCCGGACTACTGAAGACCAACGTTCATCGCGTCAACGGTTCTACGTTGGCTGACGACCTCAAGAAATATTACATTCTGAACAAAGATATCGATCCGGAAGCCAAACGGATTTATAGCAGCGCTCCTTCGGGACAGTTCCATCTGGAGATGGGCAGTCAAAGTTGCACCTATGATTCACTCGACACGGATCGCGCCAATGGCTGCATCCGAGACATCGAACATGCTTATACGAAAGACGGCGGATTGGCTGTACTCTTCGGAAATATCGCCCAAGACGGCTGTGTGGTCAAGACGGCCGGTGTGGACGAAAGCATCTGGAAGTTCAGCGGACCTGCCCGTGTATTCGACTCACAGGAAGCTGCCTGCGACGGAATCCTCGGAGGAAAAGTCAACAAAGGAGATGTGGTAGTTATCGCATACGAAGGTCCGAAAGGCGGACCGGGCATGCAGGAGATGCTTTATCCAACCTCTTATATCAAGAGCCGTCATCTCGGCAAGGATTGTGCACTGATCACTGACGGACGCTTCAGCGGCGGCACTTCCGGACTTTCTATCGGCCATATCTCACCCGAAGCGGCTGCGGGAGGAAACATCGCACTGGTACGCGAAAACGATATCATCGACTTTGACATTCCTGCCCGAACAATGAATGTGCGCCTCTCGGACGAAGAGCTGGCGAAACGCCGTAAAGAAGAATTGGCACGTGGCAAAGCTGCCTTTACACCTCCGCTCCGCAAACGAGTCGTCTCGAAAGCATTGAAAGCCTATCAGCAATCCGTCAGCTCAGCAGACAAAGGTGGTGTGAGAATTATCGAAGATTAATAAAACGACGCTATACATTTATTTATATGGAAACGATAACAGGTTCAGATGCTCTGCTCCGATCATTGCTCAACGAAGGTGTTGATACCATCTTCGGTTATCCGGGCGGATCAGTCATCCCAGTATATGACAGACTCTACGATTACAAAGATAAAATACGGCACATCCTGGTTCGTCACGAACAAGGCGCCACGCATGCAGCTCAAGGGTATGCACGTGTTTCCGGAAAAGTGGGTGTCGCACTCGTGACTTCCGGTCCCGGAGCAACCAACACGCTGACCGGCATCGCCGATGCCTTGATGGACAGCACGCCTATCGTTGTCATCACCGGACAGGTGGCTTCACCGCTACTCGGGACAGATGCCTTTCAAGAGATCGATGTGCTCGGCATCACACAACCTATCACCAAATGGACCTATCAGATTCGTAAGGCAGAAGATGTGGCTTGGGCCGTATCACGAGCCTTCTACATCGCTTCAACCGGTCGTCCCGGTCCTGTAGTCCTCGACTTTACAAAAGATGCACAGATTGGAAGCGTGGATTACAAATATGAGAAGATCCATTTCATCCGCAGTTATCAGCCTGAGCCAGAGATTCGTCAAGACCGCATCATTGAAGCTGCCAAACTGATCAATGTGGCAAAGAAACCTTTTTGCCTGATCGGGCAGGGCGTCATCCTCGGCCACGCTGAAAAGGAGCTGATGGAGTTTCTCCAGAAAAATGATATTCCAGCTGGAGCTACGACGCTTGGATTATCTGCCGTTCCTTCCGATTTTCCTCAATTCAAAGGAATGTTGGGAATGCACGGTAATGTCGGACCAAACAGAAAAACAAACGAATGCGATGTTCTTATCGCTGTCGGCA
>CAZIVE010000100.1:0-3331 GCA_964542435.1 uncultured Parabacteroides sp. | reverse complement strand
AATGTCGGACCAAACAGAAAAACAAACGAATGCGATGTTCTTATCGCTGTCGGCATGCGCTTTGACGACCGCGTAACGGGAGATTTGAACCATTATGCCAAACAGGCAAAAGTGATTCATCTCGACATCGACAACTCCGAGATCGGAAAGAATGTCAAGGTCGAAGTGAAAGTCTTGGGCAATGCCAAAAAGACGCTCCCCGCCATCACGCAACTGCTCGAAGAGCGCAAACGTACCAAATGGAATGCAGAATTCGAACCAGACATGAAAGAGGAGACCGAAAAGGTCATTAATCCCGAACTTCATCCCAAGACGCCTTATCTGAAGATGGGCGAAGTGGTAAATAAAGTATCGGAAGCGGTTCACGGCGATGCAGTTCTGGTAACCGATGTCGGACAGAACCAGATGATGGGCGTCAGATATTTCAAATTCAAACGGACACGCAGCGTGGTTACTTCCGGCGGATTGGGAACGATGGGCTTCGGACTTCCCGCTGCCATCGGCGCTAAAGTCGGCGCACCGGACCGAACGGTATGCTTCTTCACGGGCGACGGCGGTTTGCAGATGACTATCCAAGAGATGGGAACCATCATGCAGGAACATCTGAACGTAAAGATCATCTTGCTCGACAACACCGTTCTCGGGATGGTTCGTCAATGGCAGGATCTGTTCTTCCATCAACGCTACTCGTTTACCGATCTGGCCAATCCCAAATTCACGGAAATCGCCAAAGCTTACGGATTCGGAACGCGAGAGGTGAGCAAACGTGAAGAACTCGATGAGGCTATTAAGGAAATGCTAGATTACGACGGACCATTCCTGCTCATCGCCGATGTGGAGAAGAGCGATATGGTCTATCCGATGATCCCTGCAGGCAAACCGGTTACTAACATTTTGATGGGAGACGAATAAGGAGGAGAGAAAATGGAAACAAAGAAACTTTATACAGTCATCATATTTTCAGAGAACATTGCCGGTCTGCTCAACCAGATCACCATCATCTTCACACGCCGACAGCTCAACATCGAGACGCTCTCTGTGTCTCCATCGGCTATCGCAGGCATCCATAAGTTTACCATCACGACATTCTCCACCGAAGATACAATCGACAAGGTGGTGAAACAAATCGATAAACGTGTGGATATCCTCAAAGCCTATTATAACACCGATGAAGACCTCGTTTATCAGGAGATCGCACTCTACAAACTGAGCACCGACGCCTTCATCAAGATGGGAACCGTAGAAGAACTGATTCGCAGATACGACGCGAAGGTACTCTTCATGAACGAGACCTGCGTGGTTCTGGAAAAAACCGGACATTACGAAGAGACACAGCAGCTGTTCAAGGAACTCAGCGACAGCATCGGCGTCCTCCAGTTCATCCGCTCCGGGCGTATCGCTATCACCAAAAGCAAGGTGGAACGTCTCAGTGACATGCTCGCTGAGATGGAAAAGAAAATGACTAAGGCGAACGAATAATGGATAAAGTCGGATCATTCAATTTCATAACGGAATCCTATCTGCTCGACTTTCGCGGCCGAGTGACGATCCCGATGATCGGCAACTACATGTTGCATGCCGCTTCATGCCATGCTGCCGACCACGGATTCGGATTCAGCGACATGACGGAGAAGAACACTGCCTGGGTGCTGTCGCGTCTCGCTATCGAGATGAGAAGCTTCCCGACCATGGATCAGCCTATCACCGTCTCCACATGGGTGGAAGGCGTTTACAGACTCTTCACCGAACGCTGCTTCGACGTGAAGGATGCAAAAGGAAATCCAATCGGTTACGCACGTTCTATTTGGGCAGCCATTGACATGGAAACACGCCGCCCTACCATTCTCGACGTGGAAGGACTGAAGCCATATATGGTGGAACGCCCCTGCCCTATCGAGAGACCCGGAAAGATATCGCCTGTTGAAGAGCTCGACGAAGGAGAGCCTTACACGGTTCGCTACAGCGACCTCGACATCAACGGCCATCTCAATAGCATCAAGTACATGGAACATCTGTTGAATATGTTCGATATCGAGATGTATAAGACAAAAGAAATCAGTCGTTTTGAAATTGCCTATCTGTCAGAAGGACGATACGGGATGAACCTCATGCTGCACAACCATGAGATCCAGCCCGGACTCTACCACATGGCGATATGCAACGAAGGCAAAGCCATTGCGCGTGCCTCGGCGACTTGGAAATGACAGTATTATTCAGTATGGTTTTTTATAAATAAAAGTTTTAAGTAAAATGGCAAAAATGAATTTTGGCGGAGTTGAAGAAAATGTCGTCACCCGCGAGGAATTTCCATTGGAAAAGGCAAGAGAAGTGTTGAAAGATGAAACAATCGCTATTCTCGGCTACGGAATTCAAGGTCCCGGTCAGGGACTGAACCTCCGTGACAACGGTTTCAAGGTTATTGTCGGACAGCGTCCGGGCAAGACTTATGACAAAGCAGTTGCTGACGGTTGGGTTCCAGGTGAGACATTGTTCAGCATCGAAGAGGCTTGCGAAAAAGCAACCATCATCGAGGTTCTTCTTTCCGATGCCGGCCAGATCGAAGTTTGGCCCACCATCAAGAAGCATCTGACAGCTGGAAAGGCACTCTACTTCTCTCACGGTTTCGCAATCACCTACAAAGAACGCACCCATGTAATTCCTCCGAAGGATGTCGATGTAATCATGGTCGCTCCGAAGGGTTCCGGTACGTCACTGCGCAGCATGTTCCTTCAGGGACGTGGTTTGAACTGCAGTTACGCTATCTTCCAGGATGCAACGGGAAAAGCTCACGAACGTGTCATCGCCCTTGGCGTCGGCATCGGCTGCGGCTATCTCTTCGAGACTACATTCAAGAAAGAGACCTATTCAGATCTTACCGGTGAACGCGGCACGTTGATGGGCGCTATCCAGGGATTGCTGCTGGCTCAGTTTGAGACTCTGCGCAGCCACGGACATTCTCCTTCGGAAGCTTTCAACGAAACGGTTGAGGAACTGACTCAGTCACTCGGCCCGTTGTTCGGCGACAGAGGTATGGATTGGATGTATGCAAACTGTTCTACAACGGCACAACGTGGCGCTTTGGACTGGATGGGCCCGTTCCACGATGCAGTAAAACCTGTATTCGAGAAACTGTATCACGAGGTTGAGATCGGCAACGAGGCTCAGCACTCCATCGATTCCAACAGCAAGCCCAACTATCGTGAAGGTCTGAACAAAGAGCTCCAGGCAATGCACGACAGCGAAATGTGGCGTACCGGAGCTGCTGTCCGCAAGCTTCGTCCTGAGAACAACTAATTCAGCAAGAAGATTATTGATAAAAAAGCTGTGTCCC
>CAZIVE010000099.1:0-9337 GCA_964542435.1 uncultured Parabacteroides sp. | reverse complement strand
AGCACGTGATTTGTAATCTCGGGGTCGTTGGTTCGAATCCGACAAGAGGCTCAACAAAGACGGATAACTCTCACAAGAGCTGTCCGCCTTTCATTTTATACCTTTATTAATATGGACTATCCGCGGGAAAAGATTACTTTTGTTGCGGAATTCTTTATTTGGAGATTGATATGCGCGAAGACAAAAGTATGCTGATGGTAGGCGCCATGCGCTTTGGATTGTCTATGGGAATCTATTGGCTGGTGAAATACGTCTTCTTCATGTTCAGCATCAGATGGGCCGGAATGAGCATCATCTTCTGGGCGTTGACCATCGCCGTACCGTTTATCGCCTATCAGATGACCAAGCGTTACCGCGAAGAGATCGGCGGAAGCATTAGTTTCTTCCATGCATGGAGCTTCGGGACTTTGCTTTATTTTTTCGCAGCTCTCATCCTCTCCATCGAAGCCTACATCTTTTATCGATATGTCGCTTCGCCCGATTATATCTCTAACGCGATGAAGCAAACGTTGGATCTGCTGCGACAGACCAACCTCAAGCCTGAGACTATTGAACAGTTCTCGACAATGAACTTCACGCCTATCACCATGACTATTCAAGGAATATTCAATAACACTTTCTATGGAGTCATCTTTTCTATTCCGGTAGCTGCTTTGCTATGTAAGAACAACTACACAGGAACCATAGATGACCGTGATAAACATTAATAAGATGGATATATCAGTAGTAATCCCGCTGTACAACGAAGCTGAATCGCTCGTCGAACTGTTCGACTGGATCGAACGTGTCATGGAAGCGAACCATTTTTCTTATGAGGTAATCTTCATCAACGACGGAAGCACCGACAACTCATGGGAAGTGATAGAAGGACTTCGCCAACGCTCCGAGCATGTCAGAGCTGTCAAATTCCGCCGCAACTATGGCAAGTCACCGGGTTTGAACTGCGGGTTCGCCCGTGCGGAAGGCGATGTAGTGATTACGATGGATGCCGACCTGCAAGATAGTCCGGACGAAATCCCCGAACTCTACCGCATGATCATGGAAGATGGTTATGATATGGTTTCAGGATGGAAAAAGAAACGTTACGATCCGATATCCAAGACGATTCCTACCAAACTGTTCAATGCCACGGCACGCAAATTCTCCGGCATCATGCTACACGATTTCAACTGCGGACTGAAAGCCTACAAGAACGTCGTCGTCAAAAACATCGAACTGTATAACGATATGCATCGCTGGATTCCCTATCTGGCCAAGATTGCAGGATTCAACAAAATCGGGGAAAAGGTGGTTCATCATCAGGCCCGCAAATATGGACGCAGCAAATTCGGACTCAACCGCTTCGCTCATGGATATCTTGATCTCATCACGCTCTGGTTTACGTCGCGCTTCGGGAAAAAACCGATGCACTTCTTCGGGCTTTGGGGTAGCTTCATGTTCTTCATCGGATTTGTTGCTCTGATCATTGTCCTTGCCATGAAACTCATATCCATCTACGAAGGTGATCTTCGCCCGTTGGTAACCAGTTCACCATGGTTCTTCATCTCGCTTACGGCAATGATCATCGGTACGCAAATGTTTCTGGCGGGATTCATAGCAGAACTGATCTCGAGGGATTCGCCCAACCGCAACAAATACAAAATTGAAGACGAATTCTGACGTATGTCATTCATTGATATCTTTATTTTGGCTGTTGGTCTGTCGATGGACAGCTTAGCCGTTTCTGTCACCAGTGGTGCCATCATTGACAAATGTGCCTGCCGCAATGTGATAAAAATTGCAGGAATGCTGGCTCTCTTTCAAGCCGGACTTACATTAATAGGCTATGTGGCCGGCTTCGGATTCCGCTCGTACATCTGCGAATTCGATCACTGGATCGCATTCGGGCTTCTGCTCTACCTTGGCGGTAAAATGATCTACGAAAGCTTCAAGCATGAAGACCATGCATCCTATACCAATCCTTTGGCATGGAAAACGCTCTGCGGATTGGGCATTGCCACGAGTATCGACGCATTGGCTGTGGGAATCTCACTGGCATTGCTAAAGACATCACTGAGCATGGTGACCGCTGTCATCTATATCGTCACCTTCCTTATCTCCGCAGCCGGCGTCCTCTTCGGAAACCATTTCGGGCATAAGGTCAACCTCAAGCTGGATCTGGTTGGTGGCATCATTCTCATCGCAATCGGTGCTAAGATATTGATCGAACATCTTTACTTTAACGGATAAATATCATGGATAAAGAGATGACGAGCCAGAAAATGCGCAAGCTGGCTCCGGAATTGGATTCACTCAGATTGGGCAGCGGCTGGAAACTCGACGAACTGGGCAAGACGCAGATTATTGTAGAGAGCAGCTATGGACACAGCCATCCGGGAAGTGCCCATCTCAACAATCTCGTGGAAGAGGCTGACAAGGCGATTGCCGAAGCCGGCGGACGCGGAGCCAACTACTTCGTCACCGACATGTGCGACGGCGAAGCGCAAGGCCACGACGGAATGAACTACTCACTCCCATCGCGCGATTTCATGGCCTCGATGATGGAAATTCACGAAAAAGCCACGCCCTTCGACGGAGGTGTCTATATTGCCAGCTGCGACAAAGCAGTTCCGGCTCATCTCATGGCCATTGCCAGAATCAACATGCCTTCTATCTTTATTCCAGGCGGCGTAATGAAGGCCGGTCCGAATCTCCTGACACTGGAACAGATCGGGACGTTCGACGCACAGTTCCAACGGAAAGAAATCAACCAGGAACAATACAACTACTATAAACATGCCGTTTGTCCTGAATGTGGTGCCTGCTCGTTCATGGGAACCGCTTCGACCATGCAGATCATGTCTGAAGCACTTGGATTGGCTCTGCCAGGCAGTGCTTTGATTCCGACGCATACACCTTATTTGAAGGAGTTCGCTCATAAAGCCGGACTTCGTTCGGTGGCTTTGGCAAAAGAGAGACTTCTGCCCTCTTCTATTCTGACGATGAAAGCTTTCGAGAATGCCATCATGGTTCATGCGGCCATTGCAGGTTCCAGCAACAGCCTGCTGCATCTTCCCGCCATCGCTCACGAAGCGGGACTGACCATCGAACCGGAACTGTTCGACGCCATTCACCGTCGTGTTCCCTACATTCTAAACGTACGCCCCAGCGGATTTTGGCCGGCTGAATTTCTATGGTATGCAGGCGGAGTTCCTGCCGTGATGGAAGCCATTCGTCCGTTCCTGCATCTCGACGCTATGACAGTAACAGGTAAGACGGTCGGGGAGAACCTGGACGAACTGAAGCAAAACGGATTCTACGACAAATGTCATGCATTTCTGATAGAGCATGATGTACAGAAAGAAGATATCATCAAAAGCATCGACAAGCCGATCAAGACACAAGGTGCGATTGCTATATTAAAAGGAAACCTGGCACCAGAAGGTGCCGTGGTGAAGCATTCAGCCATCTCGCCGAAACTGATGCAGGTAACGCTGACAGCACGCGTCTTCAACTGTGAAGAGAATGCCATCAGCGCGGTGCTCACCAGGAAAGTGAATCCGGGCGAGGCCATCTTCATCCGTTACGAAGGACCGAAAGGCAGCGGAATGCCGGAGATGTTTTACACAACTGAGGCGATTGCTTCTGATCCGAACCTCATTGAGACGGTAGCACTCATCACCGACGGACGTTTCAGCGGAGCCACTCGCGGACCGGCCATTGGCCATGTTTCACCTGAAGCTGCCGACGGTGGACCGATTGCCCTCGTAGAAGACGGCGATCTGATCCATATCGATATTCCGGCACGTGTGCTTGAGATCTCAGGGATTGCAGGAAAAACCATGACTTCAGATGAAGTAGATGCCGTGCTCGAAGAACGGAAAAGACATTGGCAGCGTCCGAAACCTCGCTATACGAGCGGCGTGATGGGAATCTATACACATTGCTGCGTCTCGCCGATGAAAGGCGCCTACATGGATATCTAAACATATCGTTTATTCAAACAAATCATATCATCCCAAATGAAAGTAACAAAAACATTTCTCTTGTGCGCAATGATTCTGCCTTTGCTCGCTTCATGCGCCAAAAAGCAGTACTACGTAGAGGAAGGAAGCATCTTCCATACCATCTATCACATCAAATATGAAGCGACGAAGCCGCTGTCGGACTCCATTGCATTGGAACTGCAGAAATTCGATCTCTCCATGAATCCATTCAACAACAAATCCATCATCGCCAGAGTCAACCACAATGAGAATGTGGAGGTGAACGACTGGTTCATCCGTGTTTTCAACTGCGCCATGAAGGTGTCCGCCAATTCACACGGCAAATATGACATCACCTGTGCTCCGCTTGTCAATCTCTGGGGATTCGGATTCAGCAAGAAGGATAGCGTAACGCCGCAGGTTGTGGACAGCCTCAAGCAGTTTGTGGGCTATCAGAAAGTGCATCTAAACGGTCGTAAGGTGGTGAAAGATGATCCACGTTTGATGCTCGACTGTTCCAGTGTGGCCAAAGGCTATGCCAGTGATGTGATCGCTGAACTGCTGGAGCGTAACGGTGTGACGAATTATATGGTGGAAATAGGCGGCGAAGTGACCATGAGTGGCAAAAACGAACGCGGCGAGTTCTGGAAAATCGGGATCGACAAGCCTATAGACGATTCTACGGGAGTCGTTAACGAAGTGGAAGAGGTCATTCAGCTTGGCAAAAAGGGCGGCATCGCCACTTCCGGCAACTATCGCAACTATTATATTAAGGATGGAAAGAAATATGCTCACGAGATCGATCCACAGACCGGTTATCCTGCCGAACAGAACATTCTGAGCGCCACCATCGTTGCGCCTAACTGCATGACTGCCGATGCCTACGCCACTGCATTCATGGTTCTCGGACTGGACGAAGCCCGCGCCATGAAAGCCAAAGTACCCGAAATCGAATATTTCGTCATCTATGTTGATGAAGAGGGTCACGAACGTTTCGACTATTCCGAAGGCATGGTGCAATATCTCCCGGGGCGCAAAGGATTGACGGAACTGGAGAAACCGTAATAGAGAAGTCCGAACTAAACCTTTTTCACATTTCGTTCGGCAAAAATCATAAACAACAAAATCCGCCTTTCATCATTCCATGGAAGGCGGATTTTATATGTAATATCAACAAGGAATCAAGGCAGGATATGACCGGCTGAGAGATAAATTCTGTACCATTCTTCGCGCGTTATGTCGATATCAGCAGCTTTCAGAATCTCTGACATGTGATTCATGTGAGTCGTACCAGCGATCAGTTGCATGTGAGCAGGATGACGGAGAATCCATGCAGCGGCCATCATGGTCGGAGTCGCATCATATTTCTCACCTACCTCTTTCAACGTCTGATTCAATTCGGCATAATCTTCGCTCCCAAGAAAAGGTCCGCCCCAATTAGGCTTCTGGAAAGGCGACCAGGCTTGAATGGTCACATCGTGAAGCCGGCAATAATCCAACACACTGCCATCCCGATTGACAGAACCTTCCGTCGTCATGTTCACCTCCATTCCGCTCGCCACCATGTTGGAAACGGGAACGCTGAACTGCAGCTGATCGATCAGAATAGGTTGTTTCACATATTTCTTCAGCAGTTCGATCTGCATAGGATTGTGATTCGAAACGCCGAAATGCTGAACCTTTCCCTGCGTCTGCAATGCTTCAAAAGCAGCGGCCACCTCTTCCGGTTCAACCAATGCATCCGGACGATGCAGCAGAAGCAGTTCCAGATGATCTGTCTGCAAGCGTTTCAGAATGCCGTCCACACTCGACACGATATATTCCTTTGAAAGATCATATTTTTTCCTCGGTACAATGCCGCATTTTGACTGGAGGACGATGTGTCCACGCAAATCGGGATGTTCGTGCAAGACCTTTCCGAACATCTCTTCACAAGCGCCTCCGCCGTAAATATCGGCATGGTCAAAGAAATAAGCGCCCTGTTCCACACAATCCAACACAAATGATTCCACCTCTTTCTGCGAAAGCGTGGAGATCCTCATACAGCCCACAGCCACAGCCGGGACAAAGAGATCACTGTTACCAATACGGATTTTCTTCATACAATAATTGATTATAGGTTTGACAATGGATTACAATACATCTTTATATTTCTCCCGCACCATGCGAGGCTGTTTGCGAATCACCTCTGCATAGGAATGAGAGATCCAGAAACGAATTTCGTCGTCGGGCATGTCGCGTTGCAGATAGATGTCGTTCCAATATTTTTTATTGAGATGAAATCCAGGGGCGACAGCGGCATATCTTTCCCGAAGCTCTACTGCTTTCTCCGGATCGCATTTCACGGCAATATCTGGCTCTGCCTGATCAAGCGCCAGCATAAGAAATATCTTCCCTTCCACTCGATACACCACCGTTTCCTCATCGAAAGGCATATCTTCCGTGGTGTTCTTCAGACTCAGACAATATTCACGTACTTCCTCTATATTCATTTCAAGATGGAGAATTATTTATGTTTCTCCGCCCATCTGTTGTATTCATCAAACGGCGGGACGCCGGCGATGTAGGAGATTTCGGAAATGTCTGGACGCATCACAAGAAGCTTCCGATAGGCTCCGGGCGCAATTCTCCCGCGACGGCAATGGACCAAAACGGGATGTCCGGCAGGAATCTGGGCAAATGCGGCTTTCAGTTCCTCATCACTTTTGTCCGGCACCGGAATGCTGATTGCTCCTTTGAAATGCTTTGCTTCATATATCTCTTTAGGAACGACATCGACAATGACGAGATTCTTCGTCGCTTCCATATAATTCAGCGCGAGATCCGGCCTAAGTCCGCCCAATGCACGCTGCGTTTGATTGGCAGAGAGATTCGTGACAGTTGAACAGCCCGGCAAAAAGGCGATGCAGCATAAAGCCATCAAAAAAGTGATAATCCGCAATTTCATTGATGATTCCTCCAATATGTTTTGAAAAATTTTGTTTTACAGCAAAGATAATGCAAACCGAGCGCAGAAACATCAAGCTTGCTTGAATGGTTATGCCGAGGCGCAGCTTATTTTCGCTGTTTACAGCAAAGATAATGCAAGTCGGGATGAGAAGCAAAGACTGTTTGGCTTTTCGTAAATCGATGCAAAGTGGAAAAGTGCACCTATGTAATAGGAATCAACGGCTAACCGAACGATTTCGGGGAATGTGGATGGTTAAATTTTCAATACAAAACATATAAAAATATGTTGTTGAGCATATTTTTGAGAAATTATGCGTATCTTTGCAGCGTAAACAAAAAGAAAAGAGTTAGTAACCGGCTTCTCAAACGGAGAGGCCTCAAAAAAAGAGAGGAAATGATTATGATGAATCGAATGAATGATGAAAGTTACCGTACATTAGCTATGTTACGTTATCAGGCTGAACATTATCGTCTGGTAGGAAACGGCTCGATGAGCCAACAGATCAATGCGGAAATCCGCCGTCTTGAAAATTCAGGAAGGAAAATAACCGAGACTCAGAAAAATTAGTTTTTCGGACCGATCAAAGTCTTTCGTAAGAAAAAGCTGCGAAAGACTTTTTTTATGCCCTTACCGAAGCAAAAAAATTGAAATGACCGAAATTCAGTCTTTTCCAAGAAACGAAGACATTCGGTCCGCTTTTCGAAAGGAAACATGACAAAATGCGAACATATATCCCTTTTCAGTGGCTTATTTCTTTTCCATTCCTACCAAAAAGAAATAATATTTACCTAAAATTGAATTTTTCTTGCCAAAATACTTGACAATTTGATTTTATCTATTTACATTCGCAGCATAATCAATAAAGATTACACTTGACATGAACGAGATTTGCCTAACAACACATCACAACGACATTCCCAAAATGTTACACGCCTCTTCCATCGGAACCGAATGGAAAAAAGGCTCCTTCTTAGGCAAACCACCCCTGATTTACTAAATAAAACTTCCCGACGCAGACTGCGCAAAGGGAAAGAAAGCCGTCATTTTTCCGAAATGGCAAATGGGCGCGTACGCTTCACTTTGTAATTTATATTTTGGTAAACAGCCGCTCATTACCCATTATATAATTTATATTTTGGCAAAACGACTATCGTTACCCTCTATATAATTTATATTCCGGCTAAACGATCACCGCTGACCTCTATATAATTTATATTTCGGCAAAACGACCACCGCTGACCTCTATATAATTTATATTCTGGCTAAACGACCACCGCTGACCTCTATATAATTTATATTTCGGCAAAACGACCACCACTGACCTCTATATAATTTATATTCTGGCTAAACGATCACCTCCGACCTCTATATAATTTATATTCTGGCTAAACCCACTCACACTACGAGAAGCATCCTTTTATAAATTATGCGAATCGTTTTATCAAATATCAGTACAAAAGAACCAACATTATTAACATAATATTTAGAATATGAAAATTCCTAAAGTAACAAAAATCCACTCTCCCTGGGAGACAAAAATGAGATTTGATGAAGTAACGAAGTTAAACAGATTCACGCACGGTCTCATCAACGAAGTAGGTATAGAAAAGCTGGGCATGGTAGATTATGCGAACGCCTACGATCAGGATATAAAGGTGGCGGAGGACATTGTAAACATCTCAAGAGCGCAAGCTTCGACGAAGAACATCGATGACAAGGACACAGAAATCGATATCGAGCTCAATACTTTTTTCGGTACGATCGACCTGGCTTTGAAAGGTTCCGATAGCGTCATGGCGGAAAAGGCTCGCCAGTTGGAAATTCTGACAAGGCCCTACAGAGGCATGCAAAAGCTCAGTTACCAACGCGAATCGCAGCAGTTGGCTGGTTTGCTAATCGATCTCAAGGTGCCTGAAGCAGCGGCTCTCGTGACGGCTCTGGGTTTGACAGCCGTTATAACACGCCTCGACGCTCTTCTCACCGAATTCAACAAGCTGATCAATCAGCGAATCATCAGTCGAGATGCGCTCGAAAAAAGGACTAGTTCGGAAATGAAACCGGTACTTTGTCAAGATTTTGACACCATAACATTCATCATTGAAGCAAGGAACTTCGAGGAGATGTCAACCGAGACACAAACATTCATCAATCGTCTGAACCTTTTCATCGACGAATTGAAGGTTTCTGTCTCTCGTCGCCTCGCAGCTTTGAAGAAGAAAAAAGAGGAGAAGGATAAAAAAGAAGCGGAGAAGAAGGCACAAGAGAGTGCCGAAAAACCTGCCGAAACCGAAAAAACAGAAGGCAGTACGACGGATCTTCCCGCTCCTAACGTAAATTCAAAATAAACACATTCAAGTAGTCTTGTTTTTTATAGTCCAATTTTCATTGGATGCAATAAGCATTTATTCAAGGTTTAAAACGT
>CAZIVE010000098.1:0-9383 GCA_964542435.1 uncultured Parabacteroides sp. | reverse complement strand
GTTGACTTTGAACGATAATTTTCAATCGTTATGTATTTCTCCTTCAACTCTTCTGCCTCTTCGTATTTCAATTCCTCCGCTTTCTTCTGCATCTTTTCGTACAGCACTTTGCTTACCTGCGATATGTTGCCTTTCAGAATCTCCTTGATAATCCCTATATGTTCCTGGTATTCTTCCAGACTTTCCAAGCCAATACAAGGTGCTTTGCATCGTTTGATATGATATTCCAGACAGACTTTGTATTTTCCTGCTTGAATACTCTCCGGAGTCAACGGCAATTTACAGCTTCGTAGTGGATAGAGTTCCTTGATCAGCTGCAGCATCAGTTTCGCAATATAGACATTTGCGTAGGGTCCGTAGTAAGCAGAACCATCCTTCACGATGTTCCTTGTCTGATATATTCTTGGGTAATACTCATTTTTTACTACAATCGATGGATAGGTCTTATCGTCTTTGAGCAACACATTGTATCGAGGACGAAACTGTTTGATCAAGTTATTTTCAAGTAGCAGTGCCTCCTCTTCGGTGTCCACAATAATGTATTTGATGTCCCGAATCTGCTTTACAAGAACTCTCGTTTTGTCCGATTGCTGTTCTTTGAAGAAGTATTGCGAGACCCTTTTCTTGAGATTCTTCGCTTTACCGACATAGATGATCTTTCCCTTATCGTCGTAGTACTGATAGCTTCCCGGCTTCTCCGGAATAGCCGAAAGTATCGTCTTAATATGTTCGCTCCAGTTGTTCACTTCTGCTTCTTTATCTTCTTCAAATTTAGCCTTATTATCTCTAAATCATTTCTTTACACTTCAATCTGTTTCACGTGGAACATTCTACGGATTCATCGTCCGCTTAACACCAAAAGTATGTTGATGTCGTTGGGCGAGATCCCTGGGATACGGCTTGCCTGAGCAATGGTATCGGGATCGATTCGTGTCAGCTTTTGACGAGCTTCTGTCGATAACGATTGGATCGTATTGTAGTCGAACTTTCCTTTGATTCGGATATTCTCCAATCTGTTTATCTTGTCTGCGATGATTCTTTCGCGTTTGATATATCCGCTATATTTGATCTGAATCTCTGCTGCTTCAATGATCTCCTCTTTCCTCTCCGATGGAATCTTATCCATCTCCTCTTTCAGCTCCGGAATCAACGCAGAAAGATTTTCGAAGGTAAGCTGCGGACGAAGGATCAGATCGATCAATTTGCATCCATGCTCCAATTCGGCTGTTCCCAATCGACTCAATCCTTCGTTGATATCTTTTGATTTGATCGAAAGATTCTCTGCAAACGCAATCAGATTATCCCGATGAGTTCGTTTCTCTTTCAGCAGTTCGTAGCGATCTTCTTTTGCCAATCCCAATTCATGGGCTCGTTCTGTCAGACGCATATCAGCATCGTCTTGACGCAACAGAATTCGATATTCGGCTCTCGACGTAAACATTCGATAGGGCTCGTCCACGCCTTTCGTAACCAGATCGTCAATCAGCACGCCGATGTAGGCTTCGTCTCTGCCTAAGATAAACGGTTCCGATCCGTTGCATGCCTGATGTGCATTTATGCCTGCCATTAATCCTTGACCGCCGGCTTCTTCGTATCCGGTCGTTCCGTTGATCTGTCCGGCAAAGAACAGATTTTTGATCTTTTTCGTTTCCAGATTATGCTTTAGCTGTGTCGGATCAAAATAATCGTATTCGATAGCGTAGCCCGGACGATAGATTTGTACATCGCGAAAGGCCGGTATCGCTTGCAATGCTTTTAGCTGAATGTTTATAGGAAGGGATGATGAAAAGCCGTTCAGATAGTATTCTTGCGAGTCTTCGCCTTCCGGTTCCAGGAACAGCTGGTGCTGCGACTTGTCTGCGAACGTTACAATCTTTGTCTCGATACTCGGACAATAACGCGGACCGATGCTCTTGATTTCTCCATTATACAACGGTGAATCGGGCAATCCCTGGCGCAATATTTCGTGACAGGCGGGATTGGTGTAGGTCGTATAGCAACACATCTGCTTCAGCATTCTTTTCGAACCGGGCAGAAAACTGAATTTGTGGAAGTCGTTCTCTCCTGCCTGCACGGACATCTCTTCGAAATGCACGCTTCTTCCATCGATTCGTACGGGCGTTCCGGTCTTCATACGGCTGGAGGAAATGCCTAACGAAACCAATTGCTCCGTCAATCCGGTAGCGGCAGGTTCCGAGATGCGTCCGCCACGTATCTGCGTATGTCCGATATGCAGTAATCCGTTGAGGAAGGTTCCGTTCGTAAGGACAACGGCTCCGGCATGAAACTCCACGTTCATTCCGGTGCGAACACCGCAGACTCTGCCCTCTTCTACCAGGATTTCTTTCACCAGATCTTGCCATAGATAGAGATTAGGAATGTTTTCGAGCACTCTTCGCCATTCGGCTACAAACTCGCTTCTGCTGCTTTGTGCACGCGGACTCCACATGGCCGGACCTTTGCTCTTGTTCAGCATTCGGAACTGCAGCGCCGTCTTGTCTGTGACCAATCCCATGTATCCGCCCATCGCATCGATTTCGCGGACGATCTGTCCTTTGGCAATTCCGCCGACAGCCGGATTGCAGCTCATCTGTGCGACTTTCGTCATATCCATTGTGATCAGCAATGTCTGAGATCCGAGGTTTGCGGCGGCAGCGGCGGCCTCGCAGCCTGCATGACCTGCGCCCACAACTATTACATCATAATCGAACTTCATCCTTTATGATTCTTTATTTTAGAGTTGATGAAACCAGTGATCGTTGTCTTCAAAGATAAAAACCTATGTTGTGAAGCGAAAACACTGTCCGTTTCCTTTTTTTCGATCAGCAAAGATATTTATTCTTTCTGAATTATCAGACCTTTCCGTATCTCTCAACTTCCGTACCCTTCATTCGTCATGGATTTTCCCTTTCTTTTTCGCCTGATTCCCGAATCTAGCTGCGTGTCTATGCCTGTTTCTTTGGCTGATTCATTATGAAAATAATTTTTAACCATGGTCAAAATATTTTTTCACAATGTCTCACGCTCCGTCATCTAATCTCAAAATAATTTTTAACCATGGTTGAATATTTTCTTCGCCATCATATAATGCGTCTCAACAAATCGTTTCCCTCTCGTGGCTGGCTTATTCCGGGCTATTCTTCAGGATGGTTTCAACTATTGCAGCCATTCTTAAACTAAAACTCTCCACGTGGAACATTTTGGGCTGAGCTGCATGCCGTTTACAACCATTTCTAATTGATGGCTCGATTTTGCTTTTTAATCTATTAATGCGTATATTTGTTGCCAACCATCGGCCAGACTGTCTTGCACTCGCGAGTTCTGCATCTGGACGCACAAGAAGAATAAAACTTAAATCACTACATTATGAATCACATCTCAACCATCGTATCCTCGGCATTGCTTTTGGCAACGGCTATCGTCGCTGCTCCTACTCCTGCCGTAGCTCAGATTACGCTTAATGACGGAAAGCCGTACTTGATGAATCGTGCCAAAGACATGAGCACGGACTTCTTCGACTTTACCAACACCTTCTTCTTTGCGGACAGCCTCGGACAGTTTGACGCTGCCAAAGGAAGCGGTTCGCTGGTGTGGAAACGCTACAATCTCTATCCGCGTCAGGCATTCAATACGAATACCATCGTGGCGCAGCCTTTGAACATGCTGGATTTCCCCGGCCCTGCCTACGTCAATAATCCGGCTCTCAAGTTTCAGGTGGATTTTGTAACGCCGCGCACGCTTCGAATCCGTATGCTTACAACGCCCGTTGAACCGAAAGCGGAGCCGTCGCTCATGCTTGCTGGCGAACCGCCGGTGAGCAACGTTTGGAAGATGACGGACAATGGCAAGAGCATTACCTATAGAAGCGACTATGGTAGTTTGACCATCGAACGGTATCCGTGGCGTTTGATCCTGCGCGATGCATCCGGAAAGTTATTGACCAAGAGCTACCGTTTCGTGGACAACGATTCGACGCAGGTGAAGGTGATTCCGTTCAGTTTCATCAAACGTGGATCGGACAACAGCCGCAGCGTCAATCCGGTCTTCTCGCTCCTGCCCGATGAAAAGATCTTCGGTTTCGGCGAATCGTTTACGCATCTGAATAAGGTGGGACAAAAACTGAATCTCTTCGTCACCGATCCGCAAGGACCCGAGACCGATCAGATGTACAAACCGATCCCCTTCTTCATGAGCAGTCGCGGCTATGGAATGTTTATGCATACTTCAGCTCCCGTGACCTGCGATGTCGGTGCAACCAATAACAATGTGAACCGACTTTACATGGGAGACGAAGCTCTTGATTTCTTCATCTTCTTTGGTGAACCGAAAGAGATCCTGAATGAATATACGAGTCTCGTGGGAAAAGCAGCCATGCCGCCGCTTTGGTCGTTCGGAACCTGGATGAGCCGTATCAGCTATTTCAGCCAGAACGAAGGATATCAGGTGGCAGACAAACTGCGTCAGAACAAGATTCCGGCTGATGTGATCCATTTCGATACCGGTTGGTTCCAGACCGACTGGCAATGCGATTACCGTTTTGCTCCCGATCGTTTCTCCGATCCGCAGAAGATGCTCTCCGATTTCAAGAAAGAGGGCTTCCGCGTTTGCCTGTGGCAGCTTCCCTATTTCACTCCGAAAAACAAATATTTCAATGAACTGATTGAGAAGGGCCTTTATGTAAAGAACGGCACCGGGCAGCTTCCGTATGAAGATGTCGTGCTGGATTTCTCCAATCCCGAGACCGTGAAATGGTATCAGGACAAGATCGGGAATCTGATTCGTATGGGCGTGAGCGCTATCAAGGCGGACTTTGGCGAAGGGGCTCCTTATAACGGCATTTATACTTCCGGCAAATCCGGACTGTATGAACACAATCTCTATCCGCTTCGTTACAACAAAGCCGTGGCTGATATCATCCGCGAGGTACATGGCGAGAACATTATCTGGGCAAGAAGTGCCTGGGCCGGTTCTCAGCGTTATCCTTTGCATTGGGGTGGCGATGCAGAAACGACCGACAACGGATTGGCTGGAACCATCCGAGGCGGACTTTCCTTCGGCTTGAGCGGTTTCGCATTTTGGAGCCATGACATGGGCGGCTTTGTCACCACGACACCGGAGAATCTCTATCGTCGCTGGCTTCCGTTCGGTTTCCTGACTTCACATACACGCGCTCACGGTGCCCCTCCAACAGAGCCTTGGTTATACAATGAGAGTTTTGTAAAGGCGTTCCGTCTTTGCGCTGAAATGAAATACAAGCTGATGCCTTATGTGTATGCAGAAGCAAAGAATTGTACGGAGACCGGATTGCCGATGGTTCGTGCGCTCTTTGTAGAGTTCCCGCATGATCCGGGCGCTTGGCTGGTCGAAGATGAATATCTCTTCGGAAGCAAGATGCTGGTTGCCCCGCTGCTTGAAGATGGCAACGGACGCGACGTCTATCTTCCCGGAGGAAAATGGATCGATTATCAAAGCGGGAAAGTCTATGCTGCCGGATGGAATCATATTCAGACCGGCGAGATTCCGGCTGTCATCCTCGTGCGTGACGGATCTGTCCTGCCGCATATCAAACTGGCGCAATGCACCGATCAGATGGATTGGAGCGAGCTTTCATTGAAAGTATATGCCTCGGATGCAACCGAAGCAGACGGTCTCATCTGTCTTCCTTCCGACAATCAGCTTCATTCGGTGAAGGTCAACGTGAAGAGTCGCAGTTTGTCTGCTCCGGGATTGGAAAACAAGGTAAAACTCAGATTGAGCGAATAAAAATACAATACAATCAGTATCATTTAATTTAATAATCCTTTATTATGAAACATCTGGCAAAAATCATTTTTGGATGCTCCATGGCCATCGCAGGATTGCTGTTCGTCTCCTGCGGTTCGCAGGAAAAGGTACGGGAACGCGCTTCGTTTGACAACAACTGGCGTTTCACTCTGGCCGATTCTACCTTGGATGCATCGGCTCCCGGATTCGACGATTCCGGTTGGCGCACTCTGAATGTGCCTCATGACTGGAGTATCGAATCGGATTTCTCCGACTCATTCCCTGCTACAGTGGGCGGCGGTGCGCTTCCCGGCGGTTTGGGTTGGTATCGTAAGACCTTTACCGTTCGTGAGACCGATCGTGACAAGATCATCTCCATCGACTTCGACGGCATCTATCGCAACAGTACGGTTTGGATCAATGGCAAGAAGTTGGGATATCGGCCGTATGGCTTCATCTCGTTCCGCTATGATCTGACGCCTTATCTTCTTTACGGAGATCAGAAGAATGTGATTGCAGTGAAAGTGGACAATTCAAAGCAGCCCAATTCGCGTTGGTATTCTGGAAGTGGTATATTCCGCAATGTATGGCTCGTGAGAACCAACAAGATTCATGTGGATCATTGGGGAACTTACATCACAACGCCTGAAGTGACTGCCGAAAAGGGCACAGTGAACATCGATGTGACGGTGCGCAACGCAGGCAAAGCTGTTCCGGTTGACGTGAGAACTGTCATCAAGGATATGGATGGCAAACCTATTTGCCAGGCAGAATCGAAGAGCACGGAAGCGATGAAGGATTCGACGATCGTCACGCTGAAGATGGAGGTTAAGAATCCGGAACTCTGGAGTACGGAGAATCCGGCTCGTTACAAGGCGGTCACCGAACTTCGCGCCAATGGCAAACTGGTGGATAGTTACGAAACGTTGTTTGGCTTCCGTACTTTCCGTTTCGATGTTGCCACCGGATTCTATTTGAACGGGAAGCCTCTGAAAGTTCGTGGCGTTTGTCTGCATCACGATTTGGGATGCCTCGGCTCGGCCATCAACACCCGCGCTTTGGAACGTCAGCTTAAGATCATGAAAGATATGGGTGTGAATGCCATTCGTACCAGCCACAATCCTCCGGCTCCCGAGATGCTCGATCTTTGCGACAGCATGGGAATCCTGGTTCAGGACGAAGCCTTCGACATGTGGCACAAACAGAAAGTGCAGTACGACTATTCGCATGATTTCGATCAGTGGTATGAGAAAGATCTCTCCGATCAGATCCTTCGTGACCGCAATCATCCTTCTGTCTTCATGTGGAGCATCGGCAATGAGGTGATCGAACAAAATGTGGATGTGGATGCCAGCTCGCTGAGTCTGGAGCAGGCCAATCTGATTCTGAATGCCACACATCATGGCAGTGCTGCCGTTTCGAGTGATTCGGCAAAGAACGGCGAGGAACTGATTACCATCGCTTTGGCCAATGTGGTCAAGAAATTGGATAAGACACGTCCCGTAACAGCTGCCTGCAATCAGGCTTATACCGACAACAATCTGTTCCGTTCCGGCGCTCTCGATGTACTCGGATTCAACTATCACGAGACAGAATGGAAGGATTTCCCGAAGAACTTCCCGGGAAAGAAACTGATCATCAGTGAATCCACCTCTGCTCTTGCTACTCGTGGCGCTTACGAGATGCCTTCAGACAAGGTCCTCGTTCGTCCGGATCGTTGGGATATTCCTTTCACACGCCCCGGCAACAGCTGTTCTGCGTATGACAACTGCCACGTTCCTTGGGGTACAACACAGGAAGGAAGCTGGAATCTTGTCAAACATCTTCCGTTTGTTTCCGGTATGTTCATCTGGACCGGTTTCGACTATCTTGGCGAACCTACACCTTACGGATGGCCTAGCCGCAGCAGCTTCTTCGGAATCGTCGATCTCGCCGGTTTCCCGAAGGATGTATATTACATGTATCAAAGCGAATGGACCAACAAGACGATGCTTTATCTCTTCCCGCACTGGAACTGGAAGAAGGGCGAGACGGTCGATGTCTGGGCGTATTATAACAACGCCGATGAAGCCGAACTCTTCCTCAATGGCAAGAGTCTGGGCAAACAGCATAAGACTGACAGCGTCTTTCATGTCAGCTGGCGTGTGCCTTTCGAACCGGGAACGTTGAAGGTCGTTTCTCTGAAGAATGGCCAACAGGTGATGAGCAAGGAAATACATACGGCCGGAGCAGCAGCAAAAGTCGTCATGAAACCCGACCGTGCTTCGATCCATGCTGACGGTAAAGACTTGAGCTTTATTACGGTGGAGATTCAGGATAAGGATGGCAATCTGGTTCCCGATGCTTCCCAGATGATTCATTTCTCTGTTTCAGGAAATGGTGTCATTGTAGGAACGGACAACGGCGATCCCAACAATCATGTCAGTCTGAAGAAACCCGATCGCAATGCGTTCAATGGCAAAGCGCTCGTCGTGATTCAGAGTAATGGGGATCGAGGAACCGTGAAAGTCACGGCTAAAACCGAGGGACTTCCTACCCAATCGACCTATGTCAAAATGAAATAGACAAAAAAAGAGAGGTTTCTTCCATTGAGAAGGAACCTCTTTAAACAATTAAAGGCTGTCTCACGACAACCCCTAATCCAATTTGTTAACCTTAAATCTAATACTATTATGAAAAAACCACGTTGCAAAGATACACTGCCGAACTAATTTGTCAAGAGTTTTTTTGCTAAATAGTGTTTTGCAACATATAAATAAAGCTAATAAGATTTTGCCCGCCTTTTAATTTGTTTCCACTTCTTCCCTATTCATCCTTTCTTTTTCAAAATAATATTCTATATTTGTACGCACCTTTTAAACAGCAAGCGAAATGACTTACCATGAATTCATTTTGGTCGTGAACCTCGGCAGCATTTTCTATATGCTGCTGCTTGTTCTGTTGCTGTTTATTGCCACGCGCTTTAAGGGAGAAAATGCGTATGCTGCGGCTATCATCGTCTTCACGACGATTCCTACCTATCTCTATAATTTCTGCCGGAGTGAATGTTGGTATCATCTGGCATTGTGGCTGGCTCCGTTTGGATATTCGGCAAACACGCTGGTGATGCCTTTGCTCTGGCTTTTCGTCTGCCGTAATTATAATGCCGGATTCAAACTGCGTCCGATTCATTGGCTGCATTTCCTGCCTGCTTTATGTAGCATCCTTTTCTTTGGCGTCTATTTCCTTAACCAGCCGGCGGAATGCCGATGGAGTTTTATCGCTTATGAAAATCAGGGAAAGGATTCCTTGCTCGGAATTGTCAATGCTCTTGTTGTATATGTTCAGATGATCGTTTATTTCACGATTATCTTTATCTTCCTTAGCAGGGTTCGTCATTATGTTCTGGATAATTTTTCTGAAGCGGAATGGACGGACAAGCGGTGGATTCGTAAGTTCGTCCGATTGCTGGCGTTCCTTTCCCTGGCGGTTATCCTGCTTTATCTGATCTGGCCGCGATGCGATGCCTGGCTGATACAGATTCTCAATGTTATCGCGATGAGTTATCTCGTTTATCAGAGCTTTGCTGAAATACGGCATCCTCAGGTTCAGTTAGAATCCATCACGGAAAAGGATTTGAA
>CAZIVE010000097.1:0-9403 GCA_964542435.1 uncultured Parabacteroides sp. | reverse complement strand
TCCATATCGAAGAAGAGCGGAGTTGCAGTGAATGCTCTGTAACGATATCCCAGCGAGAGATTGAATCGATAACTGGCGCTGTAGGAAGAAACTAATTTATTCTGATAGAAATCCTTGTTCAAACTACCAATGCCGCTTCCGACAAGGAATCCGGATTCGTGCTGTGCCTTCACCGTGAAGGTCGCCATGCAGAGCAATGCAAGCAATAAAAGATAATGCTTCTTCATCTTGTGTCTTTTTTAAGTTCCTATTCCAATCGGCCTCGTTCCGAGAGGCAATCACAGACACAGATGCATGCAATTCCTGATTCGTTGCATGAGAAAGATGATTTTTTACGAATTTAACGTCAGCTCTGTTTCGACAAGAAATCGGCGGCAGGTCTGAAGACACTTTTGAAGGCCTCTTCAATGGCTATAGGATCGATGCGCGTCTTCATCGGGAACGGAACCTGATGACTATAAGGGAACGGAAAATCCAACTCCTTCAGAATTTTCTCCGATGCCTTTCCCAAAGCACGCTTGATGCCAAGCGTTGGCGACACCACATCATTACGAAGCGAGATGGCACGGATCCGATCACTGGCATGTTCAAAATACATCTCGCGAAAATGCGTGAGTATATCGGGCCTAAGCATGGCGCGGAAAGCCTCCTGAATGGCATCGTTCGGGAATGATTCAGGTAAAGGCGCACCTGTTGCAAAATCATTATAGAGATAATTGTGAAGCCGCTCAAACGCATCCTGATCCATGATGTCACGGGCGCTCCCATTCATTTGCGAGAAGATGGAACCTCCACAGAACATAAAGAGACGCGAATTGTCGAAAAGTTTCGAATCACGAGCAAGAAACAGCACCTGAGCCAGCAAAGCTCCAATGGAATAGGCAAAGATGTCGATCTTCACATCCTCGGCAAAAAGCGGATGAAGTCCCTGCTTCATTTCTGTAGCCAGCTGTTTCACATTATGCACCGATTCACGTCCGCTGGCATAAAAACGAAGCGGATTGACATCAATGCGCGTGCTGAGCGCGACATTGGCGAAGGTGGCATTGTCTGCCTTGCTGTCTTCTGCCTTTCTGCGTTTGGCCCAAGGCAATGTCAGATGAGGATTGATCCATCCTTCCGGCGTACGGTTCATGTGAAATGCAATAGGGAAAAGGACAACCGGTTTTTCTGTATTGACGGCAAGATATTCCGCCCACGTAAGATATTTTTCCCAGGAACGTTCGTTTAATCCATGCAACAAAAGAATTGCTCCTTTACTCCGCTCATGTCCTTCCGGATTGAACACGACATACGGGAAGGTATTGTTTTCCTCTATATGGTCGTCCGGCACAGGACAGAAAGCTGCGGGTTGAAGTGCTTCTTGAAAAGAACGTATTTCACCCTTATCATCATGCTGCGTGAAGCGGTACGGTACGATTTCGATGTGCGTGTCGCCCATTTCATTCTTCTTCTCATACGAAAAGAACTGCTTCAACTGATTGGTACGTAAAGTAAGATCGAACATAACTCCAAGAATTAGCTGTTGTAAATTGTTTTCGATGCAAATGAAATCAGGTTTCGCGGCACTTCAAAAAAAATGGTATTTTCGTGGCCTCAAAGGGGTAAAAATCGGTAATATGGGACGAAATTTCACATTCAGGGGTGAATGACGAAAGCAATTATTCTATACATTTGCGAATATTAATGGTAAATGAAGATGGTAACTGTACCTAATTACATATTCGAAAAAAAGAACAATGTGCGCCTCATCCTGCTGACGGCGTTCTTTGCACTCATCTTCATCAACATCTACAAACCGTTCGGTTCGCAGTCGTGGTATCATGTCTCGAGCTTCAAGTTCTTTGTCTTTTCGAGTCTGCTGATCCTGACGGGAATGCTTGTCGTGGTCATCAGCCGCATCATTCTGTGCAAATGGGGAAAGCAACATCCGCTGAGCCTGGGCAGCTATTTTGTCTGGATCGCTCTGGAAATCTTCTTCATGTCGCTCATCTATACCGTCTATACAGTTCTGTTGAATCCCGATCGCGACTACATCGCCGCTTTCAACGTTTCTGTGGAAAACACGAGTCTCGTGCTGCTGCTGCCTTATGCCGTACTGCATCTCTATTTCGCTTATCAGGAAAAGGAACGAAAACTCCGTGAGATCGAAGAGCACGAAAGCGAAGCGGTGCAAAGGCTGAACATCTTCAACTTCTACGACGAAAAGGGAGACTTCCGTCTATCGGTCAGCCGTGAGAACCTGCTCTATCTGGAAAGCTCGGACAATTACGTATGCATCTGGTACCTCAACAAAGGACAACTGACGCGCTATATGCTGCGGAACTCGCTCAAGACACTCGAGGAGAACTTCGGCAACAGCAACGTCATCCGCTGCCACCGCTCCTACATGGTCAATTTCGATCAGGTGAAGGTGATACGACGGGAAAAAGATGGCGTATTCATCGAGCTGGGCACGCCCGGCGTTCCCGGAATCCCCATTTCACGTTCCTACAGCGAGAAGGTTTCCCATCTGTTTATCGACAATCCACAATAAGGATTATTTGTTATCCGATAATTCTCAATTACGAACCATTTAATAATGAATGAACCATGAAAATGAACAGAAGACAATTTGTGAGAAACGTGAGCCTCGGCACAGCTTCTTTGGGCGTCGGCGAACTCTTCTCCTCTTCAACCATTGCACCCTCGATCAACGAGAGTAACGAAACTCCTGCCGCTGACAACGACGGACAGGTTTTATTTGTCGGTGATGACATTGCCATCGCCAACACAGAGTACGGAAAGATACAAGGCTATCAGCTGCACGGCATCTACACATTCCTCGGCATTCCTTACGGAGCCGACACGACCGGTGCCAACCGATTCATGCCGCCAAAGAAACCAACGCCCTGGACAGACATTCGTCCGGCCGCTTTCTACGGCGATACAGCACCACAGCACATGGAGAAACGTTTCCAAAACAATTTCGGCACATTCGCAGACCACTGGAATTATTACGATGTCAGTGAAAATTGCCTCTGCCTGAACGTTTGGACACCCGGAATTGCCGATGGCAAGAAAAGACCGGTAATGGTTTGGATGCATGGCGGCGGCTACACCAATGGCAACGGCATCGAACAAGACGGCTATCACGGAGAGAACCTGAGCAAAGCCGGTAATATCGTGTTCGTATCTGTCAACCATCGTCTCGGACCGATCGGATACTCCGACCTTTCCAGTGTAGGCGGTGAGAAATACAAAGATTCCGGCAACGTCGGCATGCTCGACCTCATCGCAGCTTTGCAGTGGGTTCATGACAACATCACCAACTTCGGTGGCGATCCGGGCAATGTCACCATCATGGGACAGAGCGGCGGCGGCGCGAAAGTCTGCACAGTGGCAGCTATGCCCGCAGCAAAAGGACTCGTTCACAAAGGAGTTGCTTTAAGCGGATCTGCCATCAAAGGTGGCGATCCTAAAATCAGCAAGGAAATCGGTGAAGAGATCGTAAAGCAGGCAGGTTTGACTGCTGACACCATCGACAAACTTCAGGAGATGCCTTGGAAAGACTATCTGGATCTGGCTGACAAAGCTGCCAAGATCGTTCGTGAAAGAGAAGGTGGAACTGGATTCGGTTTCGGATTCTCTCCGGTCGCTGACGGACGCAATATTCCAGCCGGGCAATTCTGGACAGGTGCCGACGCAGACAATCAGCCTTCGATTCCCATGATCTTCTCCACCACTTTCCACGAAATGAATCCCGACCGTACCAATCCGAAGATGGAGCTGATGACAAAGGCCGATGTAGTGAAAGCACTGCAGGCTCGTTATCCGCAGAACACCGAATCCATCTACGACGGATATGCCAAAGCTTTCCCGGGCAAACGACCGATCGAGTTGTTTGCTATGATCTCTGCCAATCGTCAAGGTGTCATCCGTTCAGCCAATGCCAAGTTGAAACAGGGACAACCCGTTTATGTGGATTGGTTCGGATGGTGTCCGCCATTGTTCAACAACCGTATGCGTGCGTTCCACTGCCTCGACATCTGCTTCTGGTTCAGAAACACGGATCGCATGTACACACATACCGGCGGCGGCGCAAGACCTCGCAAACTTTCCAATGCCATGTCGGCTGCACTGCTCAACTTCATGCGCACAGGCAATCCGAACGGCGGAACGCTGCTTCCCAACTGGCCGAAATATACCGCAGAGAAAGGAGAAACTATGGTTTTGAACGATACCAGCAAAGCCGAGAATGATCCCGACGGACCCGGTCGTAAACTTCTTCCGGGATAAAAGGAGATCATTAATAGAATAGAAGAGGCTGTTTCTTTTGGGAAGCAGCCTCTTTTGATTTCATAGGGAAGACAAATTATACATCCGGCAGACTCATACCGGTGATTTTGCGGTACAGATCGAGTGCATAAACATCCGTCATGCCTGAAATGTAGTCGAGCACGCACTGGATCTTTCCATAAGTGGTTGTGGCATTCACGTCATACTGTTCGGGAATACGTTTCAGCAGCAACTTACTGTAGGAATGTTCGGGATTCATGACGGCTTCCGTCAGACTGTCGATGAGATGACTGAAGATGTGATAACCGGCCAACTCAATGTCGAGCACCTCTTTGGCTTTGTAGATTTTCTTATATGCCACTGCCGAACAACTCTCATACGCATCCCGAACGCGGCTGTCCATGTCGTGGATCAACGTTCCGGTGTAATCTCCTTCCAGCATCTTCTGCTCATTGTCGATGAACGTTTGCGAACAGGCTTCCACCAGGACGCCGATCACGCCCGAACGCAGATACGCCAACTGTTCGTTGCCGTCGCTCACCATATTAAGGATTCCATGGATATGATCGAGACGATCTTGCGGAAAGAAGTTCAGCATCAGTTGCTGTGCCTCTTCGAGCGTCAGGATGTGCAGTTTGCAGGCATCCTCGATGTCCATGATCTGATAGCAGATGTCGTCAGCAGCTTCCACGAGATAAACCAGCGGATAACGGGCGAACTTGTTGGCATCCGCCTTGCTGCGACAGATACCCAATTCCTGAGAGATGCGCATGAACGATTCCTCTTCAGACTGAAAGAAGCCGAACTTATCGCCGTTGTGTGCATATATGGAAGCGTAAGGATATTTCACGATGGAGGCGAGCGTGCTATAGGTCATGGCGAATCCGCCCTTGCGGCGTCCGATGAACTGATGAGTCAGCAGACGGAAAGCATTGGAATTGCCCTCAAAGTGAACAAAATCTTCCCAGCGGCCGCCCTCTTCACGAACCTGCGCTTCAAGTTGCTTGCCGTTGCCTTCAGAAAAATAGGCGCCGATGGCCCGTTCTCCGGAATGTCCGAACGGCGGATTTCCCAAATCATGGGCGAGACAGGCCGCAGAAACGATCGATCCGATCTCAGGGAAATTGATGCTGCCCTCAGGATAACGGTTCATCAGTTCCTTGGTCACATTATTTCCGAGCGAACGTCCCACGCAGGAGACTTCAAGGCTATGGGTAAGTCTGTTGTGTACAAAGATACTGCCGGGAAGCGGGAAGACTTGCGTCTTGTTCTGTAGTCTGCGGAAAGGTGAAGAGAAAACCAGCCGATCGTAGTCGCGCTGGAAGTCGGTACGTTCATGTTTGCGTTCATGAAACTCCTCCATGCCGAATCTCTTGCCTGATAAAAGATCTGTCCAGTTCATTCTTTCGATGATTAGATGGGCGAAGATACGAAGAAATATCTGAAACGCGACTGCTTCGGGATTATCATTAAAATGACTATTTTTGTATCTCGAAAAAGAGATACGCAACGATGGAACTGACTACACCTATCGACTTCCCGAAGCCGCACTTCACCTTTTCCTACCGACAACCGATCTTGCTCATGGGTTCATGCTTTGCCGACGCTGTAGGCGAACGGATGAAACAGCAGAGATTCCCTGTCGATGTCAATCCGTTCGGGACGCTTTACAATCCGGCGTCTGTGGCTCGCGGACTCAGAAGGCTTCTCGCTCCGAAGCCTTACGAGACTGATGAACTATTCGAGCAGGAAGGACTGTTTCACAGCTTCGATCATCACAGCCGCTTCTCGAAAGGCTCAGCCGAAGAATGTCTGAAAGAGATGAACGAGAATCTTTCCCGCTCGGCCGATTTCCTCTCACAGGCATCGCGCCTGGTGATCACCTTCGGAACAGCGTGGGTTTTCCGACTGAAGGGAGAAGAGAATCGCATCGTCTCGAACTGCCACAAACTGCCGGCCGATCTCTTCATCCGTGAGCGGATGGATGTGGATTCGATCGTATCACTTTGGACGGAGACACTCACTGCGTTATGGGAAAAATATCCCGATGTGAAAGTCCTTTTCACGGTCAGTCCGATCCGTCATCTGGCCGATGGCTCACATGGCAACCAGCTCAGCAAGTCCACACTGTTGCTCGCCACAGACATGATCATCAAGACATTCCCCGAACGCACCGATTACTTCCCGGCTTACGAACTGTTCATGGACGAACTTCGCGACTATCGTTTCTACGCCGCCGACATGGTTCATCCCTCTGCATTAGCCGCAGACTACGTTTGGGAACGTTTTGCAGAGCACTATCTGGACAAAGAATCGGGAGAATTATTAACGGAAATACAGGAGATCGGAAAAGCACTGGCTCACCGTCCGTTCCATCCGGAAAGCGAAGCTTACAAGAAGTTCATGTTTCAAACAATGTTAAAGATAAAAAGCATTCAGGATAAATTTCCTTACTTTGACCTCTCAAACGAAATGAATGCAGTAAAAAAGAAATTGTAATCAAAAGAAAATGGAATATTCAATAAAAGATATTGCCCGGATTATCGGATCCAAGAGCAGCGTGGACAGTGAAGATAAGATCAGCTTACTGCTGACAGACAGCCGCCGACTCTCCGCACCGGAACAGACCCTTTTCTTTGCCATCAAGACAAAGACCAACGACGGACATCGTTACATCGGCGAACTTTACAAAGCGCACGTACGCAATTTCGTAGTCAACGAACTTCGTCCGGAGTTTGACGAGATGAAAGATGCAAACTTTCTGCTTGTCCCCGACACCGTCAAGGCGCTGCAGAAGCTGGCTATCTATCACCGCAAACGCTTCAACATTCCCGTCATCGGAATTACCGGAAGCAACGGCAAGACTATCGTTAAGGAATTTCTCTATCAGCTGCTCCGCAAAGAGTTCAACATCGTCCGCTCACCGCGCAGCTACAATTCCCAGATCGGCGTTCCGCTGTCCATCTGGCAGCTCAACGAAAAGACACAGCTCGGCATCTTCGAAGCCGGCATTTCCCAGCCTGACGAGATGGAACGTCTGCAACAGATCATTCAGCCCACCGTCGGCATCATCACCAACATAGGCGAAGCCCATCAGGAGAACTTCATTTCCCTCAACCAGAAACTGCTGGAGAAGCTGACGCTCTTCAACGAAAGCGAAGCCATCATCTACGACGGCGACGACGATTTTATCTCCAACGGCATCGAACAGGCTTGCCTCTCTCACAAAGCCATTGTCTGGAGTCGTACCGACAGCGAAGCGCCTCTCTTCATCGAGAAGATCGAAAAGAAAGACAATGAGACGCTCATCCATTGTACGATGCTCGGATTCGAGCGCAGCGTGACCATTCCGTTCACCGACGACGCATCCATCAAGGATGTCCTTCAGTGCATGGCGCTGATGCTGTATCTCAAACCGACCAGCCTCGACGAAGTGGAGAACTTCAAACATCTGGAGCCTGTCGATATGCGACTCGATGTCAAGCAGGGCATCAACAACTGTATTCTGATCGATGACTCCTACAACTCGGATATCAACTCTCTCGACGTGGCACTCGATTTCCAGCAGACACGCCGCACGGGAAAGAACCAGAAGACAACACTGATCCTCAGCGATATTCTTCAGAGCGGCACACTGCCGAAATCTCTTTATAAAAAGGTAGCCGATCTGTGCCACCGCAAAGGTGTGGACCGTATCATCGGCATCGGACGCGACCTGAACGAATATGGCAGTGCATTCGACATGAAGGAGAAAGAATTCTATCTGACGACCGAAGAATTCATCACTTCGCCATCGTTCCGCAATTTTCACAACGAACTGGTGCTGATCAAAGGCTCCCGTCGTTTCCATTTTGAGAAAATCAGCGACCTGCTGGCGAAGAAGGTGCACGAGACGATACTCGAAGTCAATCTGGATGCAGTGGTACATAATTTCAACTTCTACCGTTCGAAGCTGAAGCCGGAAACAAAGATGGTCTGCATGGTCAAGGCGTTTGCTTACGGTGCAGGATCCTACGAACTGGCAAAGACGCTGCAAGAACATCGCTGCGATTATCTGGCTGTTGCCGTTGCCGACGAAGGCGACGAACTTCGCAAACAGGGCATCACCATGCCGATCATCGTGATGAATCCGGAATTCAGTAGTTTCAACGTCATGTTCGAAAACTATCTCGAACCGGAAGTATATAGTTTCCGCCTGCTCGACGCCATGATCAAAGAGACAGAGCGCCGCGGCATCACAGGTTATCCGGTACATATCAAGATCGACACCGGAATGCACCGCCTCGGATTCCAGCCGAGCGACGTGCCCGAAGTGGTGGCTCGCCTCAAGTCGCAGACCGGCGTGATGGCACGTTCCATCTTCTCGCATCTGGCCGGCAGCGATTCCTATATCTTCGACGACTTCACACACAAACAGCTCGACACTTTCACCAAAGCAGCAAAAGAGTTGGAGGAAGGACTCGGCCATAAAGTCATCAAGCACATCCTCAACTCAGCCGGCATCGAACGCTTCCCGGAATATCAGATGGATATGGTTCGCCTCGGCATCGGATTGTATGGCGTCAGCGCATCCGGCATCAAAGGATTGCGCAACGTCAGCACACTTCGTACCACGATCCTGCAGATCCAGAACGTTCCGGCAGGCGACTCCATCGGTTACAGCCGCAAGACCTACGTCAATCGCGACTCACGCATCGCCATCATACCGATCGGCTATGCTGACGGACTCGACCGCCATTTCAGCAACGGCGTGGGCCACGTCTCCATCAACAAACAGCTCTGCCCGATTGTCGGCAACATCTGTATGGATGCCTGCATGATCGACGTCACCGATTCCGATGCAAAAGAGGGCGATCCCGTCATCATCTTCGGTGATGATCTGCCTGTCAGCACGCTCTCCGACGAACTGAAGACGATCCCTTATGAAATTCTCACCTCCGTTTCACCTCGTGTAAAACGCGTGTATTATAGGGAACAGTAATTTACACACAATGGCTTACGAGAGAGGACCACAATCGGTTCCTCTCCGAAAAAGCCGCATCGCAGCGACATCTCCTGTTTTCCCATGTTGGGGCGAAAAATCTTTCGCCCTCTTATCCATTTCGCCCTTCCTTTCTTTCATGCC
>CAZIVE010000096.1:0-9573 GCA_964542435.1 uncultured Parabacteroides sp. | reverse complement strand
TGGAACGTTCCGGTCGTCTTGCCGCTGCAATAGAGCTGATAGGTCAGCGGATCTTCCAAGCTCACATGATCGATATCGAGATCTTTGCCGGTCGTCTCACGTATATTGTCCACAGCATCTTTGATGATGCTGAGGGTCTTCAATCCGAGGAAGTCCATTTTGATCAGTCCAGTCTCCTCAATGACCGAGCCTTCATATTGCGTACAGAGAAGTTCCTCGCCCGTTTCCTTGTCTTTGGCCGTACTGACCGGAACGACATCGGAAATAGGTTGCGCACCAATGATGACACCGCAGGCATGAACGCCGGTATTGCGGACATTACCTTCCAGCATCTGGGCATATTTCAACGTATCGCGTGTGAGTTCGTCACCTTCCGTAGCGGCTTTCTTCAGTTCAGGCACATATTCGATGGCGTTGGCCAGAGAAACCTTCTTCACTTCGGGAATCTTATCCGGGACAAGCTTTGCCAGACGATTGGACTCTGACAACGGGAGCTTTTCCACACGGGCCACATCCTTAATTGCCAGCTTTGAAGCCATCGTACCATACGTAATGATATGCGCCACACGGTCTGCTCCATATTTATCCGTTACCCAACGAAGCACGGCCGCACGGCCGTCATCATCGAAATCGGTATCGATATCAGGAAGGGAAATACGATCGGGATTGAGGAAACGTTCGAACAGCAAATCATATTTGATCGGGTCGATACGCGTAGTTCCAAGACAATAAGCCACCGCTGATCCTGCTGCGGAACCACGGCCCGGACCTACTGACACATTCAGTTCGTTGCGAGCAGCGGAAATAAAATCCTGCACAATGAGGAAGTAGCCCGGGAAACCCATTGTCTTCATCACGTGAAGTTCGAAGTTGAGGCGTTCGTCCACATCTGCCGGAATCGGATCACCGTATAGTTTCTTCGCACCGTCGTAAGTCAGCTTGCGCAAATAATCGGCTTCAAGTTTGATGCGGTATAGCTTGTCATAACCACCCAATTTCTTGATTTTCTTTGCAGCCTCTTCTTCATTCAAAACGACCTTGCCGTTCTCATCACGCGTAAACTCATTGAAGAGATCCTCTTCTGTAAATTTCTTACGATATTCCTCCTCGGTTCCAAAACTTTCAGGGATGGAGAAATTCGGCATGATGGGCGCGTGATCGATGGTATAATATTCAACCTTATCGACAATCTCCAACGTATTGCTGAGGGCTTCGGGGATGTCTGCGAAGATCTGATTCATCTCGGCGGTCGTCTTCATCCATTCCTGTTTGGAATAGCGCATACGTGTCGGATCGTCGAGATCTTTGCCGGTGCTCAGGCAGATCAAACGTTCGTGAGCTTCGGCATCCTCCCTATTTACAAAGTGCACATCGTTGGTTGCGATCAGTTTGACGCCATGTTTATGCGCCAACTCTATGATCACCTTGTTCACCTCGCATTGTTTGGGATAGATGGTACAATCGGCAGTAGGATCGTGCGTTTCATGACGCTGCAGTTCCAGATAATAATCCTCGCCAAAGAGATTTTTGAACCAAAGGATGGATTTCTCAGCCTCGTCAATCTGACCATGCATGATATGCTGCGGGATTTCACCGCCAAGACATGCGGAAGAGGCAATGACACCTTCGTGATATTTTTCCAGAAGTTCCTTGTCGATACGTGGACGTCCATAGAAGCCCTCGGTCCAGGAGATCGAGACCATCTTGATCAGGTTCTTGTAACCCTGCTGATTCTTGGCCAGCAAGATCAAATGCCAACCGCTCAGATTCTCCTTGGTATGATCCTTTCTGCTTGTATGAGCACAATAGCATTCGCAGCCGATGATCGGCTTGAAGACATTCTCTCCCGCCTCTGAATTTACTTTCTTTACCTTGTTATAAAATTCCTTTATGCCGAACATGTTCCCATGATCCGTGACAGCGATAGCCGGCATTTTGTCGTTCATCGCCTTCTTGATTAAGGCATCTATCGACGATTCTCCGTCGAGTAAAGAGTATTGTGTATGTACATGCAGGTGTACGAAAGGTTCCATATTTTTTAAATGAAATAAACTGTCATTCTTTTCAAATTGACGACGTAAAGATAGGAAAAAGCATCGAGAAGAACAGAATGAAAATAAAAAAACGTATCTTCGCAGCGTAACAAAGTAGAGTTCAAGAAGATGAAAAAACAGATCATGTTGATACAGAAACGATACATTATTATATGGATCGCAGCGCTGCTCTCCTTCCCTGCCGGAGCACAGGTTGTCCTTGGTGTTCGTGCTGGTGCAGGTTCTTCGGCCTTGATTCAAAAGGTGGAAGGCATGTACAAATCGGGAGCTCGCTTCGGATTCAGTGTTGCAGGACTTGCCGAGATTCCTTTGCACAATAAATTCTCGCTGCGTACAGAGCTGGGATTTGTCAATCAGGGCGGTAATTTTTATTCGGATCAATCACTGGTAGGCATGTCGAAATATAACAAATGCAACTACTATTCCATTCACGTTCCTGTTGACGCCGCCTTTTCGTTTCATATTTCAGACGTCATCATGACGGTTCAAGCAGGTCCTGCTTTGGACTGGTCGCTTTTCGGTAAGCTGAAAACGGAAAACACCGATGTGGACCTCAAATTCGGAACGAGTGAAGAGAAAGATCTTAAGACTTTCGACCTTTGCGCCAATCTGGGACTTGCCGTCGAATATAATAAGATGTTCTTCTCCATCGTCACCGATCTCGGCACATTGGACCGCCGCTCAACAAAGCGTTCCGGTGAAACATCTGTCTATCAGAACAACGTCACCTTCTCCTTAGGCTATTATTTCAGATAAAAAGAAGAGTCAAAGCAGAGCCACAATCTTGCGAATATCATTCAGCCGAGAGACGAATTGATGATCTCTCTTTGCCATCAACATGTCATATTCCGTCTGCATGTTGAGAAGAGCCAAGGCAGGAATGTCCAAAGCCGCCTCGATAAGCATTGCCATTTCAGTATTCAAAGCCCTCTTCTGATTCAATATTTCATTCAATAATGAGACTGATACGCCCATTTGCTGCGCGAGTTGTTTCTGAGACAATCCCCGAGAAATGATTTCTCCCTTGATAAAAATTCCCGGATGTGTGGCGTGAGCCGGTTCCAAATTATTGGCAATCATATTTTCTTTACTATTTTTCAGTGTAATCATCGCTCGTCCTCCTATTCGTAATGGTTTGACAAATCTATAATATTGCATATAGAAACTATTTCATCACTTTCTACAATCGTAACTTCAAACTCAATCCGATATTGACGATTAACCCTTACTGAAGACATTCCCTTCTTTCTGCCAATCAATTTCTCAAAATGTAACCCTTTGAAACGAATCAGTTCAGAGGGATTCGACAACACCTTCATCAAGTTTATGATATCTATGTATTTGCTGATGACTTGTGATGGATATCGATGTTTTTTATCAGCTGATTTCTCAGTTATAAACATGATTCGCAAATACTCCTTTTCGAATGTTACGATCATAGTCAATGTTTTTAGTTGTACAAAGATATGCATAAATATCAATTTCACAAATTTGTGAATTGGGAAAACAAAGCATCTTGACAATAGTCATCATCACATAATCCGGCATTCTATCCAAAGATTGTCGATCAGCATTCGAATAGATATAAAAAATCCAAATAAAAAGATAAACAGCTTCCCCGAATGGGGTCGGTCAAAAAACCGTTTTTGAGAATCCTCATTTCGGGATTTGGCTTTACAACGCTTCAAAAATGACTTTTCTTGTAGGGAAATCGATTTTAAGAGCTTTAAAAATGGATTTTCCTCCACGAATTTCGATTTCAAGAGCTTCAAAAATGACTTTTCCTCCACGAATTTTGATTTTAAGAGCTTTAAAAATGGATTTTCCTCCAGGAAATTCCATTTCTGAACGTTTTAGGGCAATTTCCTCGAAGGGAAACGGCCAACAGGCAGCAAAGATGATTTTCCTCGAAGGGAAACGGTATAAAAACCGTTTTTGAGAATCCCCTCTTCGGAATTTGGCTTTACAACCGTGTAAAATGGATTTTCCTCCAGGAATTTCGATTTTACAACCGTGCAAAATGAGTTTTCCTTCAGGAATTTCGATTTTACACCCCTGCAAAATGGATTTTCCTCCACGAATTTCGATTTTACAACCGTGTAAAATGAGTTTTCCTCCACGAATTTCGATTTTACACCCTTGCAAAATGGGTTTTCTTCTGGGGGATTCACTTTTCAGCGTTTTCAGTTAATTTCCTCGAAGGGATTTCAAGGAAACACACAAAACGATCTTCGCGCTAATGCGCTCCCGCAGGATGCGAAAAGGTTCTGCTCCGCTTTAACAACAAAAGCGGAGCCACTTTCACAAGCAGCTCCGCCGTACATAATTTCATCTCTAATGTGTTTATCAATGTTGATCAGATGAAATCCAAAATTTTAATAGACGCCTTTGCGCGTATCCCACCACATCTGCGTTCCCCAGAAGTCATCCTTGACCTGATCTGAAACCAACTTGAGTTGGGCAGCATTCAGGCCTTCCTCATCGATGGAATATGGCAAACGGAAAGGCGGTGTATTGTGATTGGCATAAGTCGAAGGACGACCTGGAGCAATATAATTCTCCGTCGGATAACCGGTACGACGATACAACGACCAGGCTTCCATACCATTCTTGTAAAGAGAAATCCACCATTGATCGTAGAGTTTCCCGACCGTTCCATCCCATTTGGCAGAACCGCCGAGATACGTTTTGATGGCATCCGAATCGATACCGTTTTCCTCCAAAGAAAGAGTCACCGCTTTGTTGTAAGCTTCTTCAGCACCGATTCCGACATTCCATCCCAAGAAAGCGGCTTCAGCCAATTCGAAATAGGTTTCAGAAGCACGGAAATAGGGCGTGAAACCTGTGTATGGTGAAGTGTACATACAGAACCGGCTGCCAATAGGTGAAACCAATTTGACATCGGAAACATTCGTTGTCGCACCGTTCGTATAACCCACATACGGCTCACTCGACTCGCCATTCAAATAGGCGCCCGTCTTATCTGCATATACACTCAGACGAGGATCGCCCAGCTTCTTTAACTTATTGATCATGATATCACAGCAACCGAAATCGGTACGTGTACGAAGGGCATTGGCCCACAAATCCTTGTAAGATCCACCAGGCCATTGATACATGGCATTGTCATCATTCGTAGTAATCAACTCACCACCGGCCAAAGACTCAACCACCGACTTGGCTTTTGCTGCATCGACACCCGATATACGCATTGCCAGACGCAGACGCAGTGAATTACAGAATTTAAGCCATTTGGCTGCATCGTCATTCAAAAAGCTGACGCCGCTTGTCACTGCACTTCCTTTACCACTAGCCAAAAGCTCTGAAGCAACGCCCAACGAATCGATCATCCCCGGATAGATGTCCTCCTGTTTGTCGTACTTCGGCAGCAGAAGACCTTCCGACATGCGGCAGGCTTCCGTGAATGGGACATCACGCCAAGAATCCGTAGCGATCGATTCGAGCAAGATCTTCCATGTAATGGCAACACCGGCCATCACATTATTGCCATCGGTCAAAGCCTTTTCCTCTACCGCCTTCGCATTGTTCATCAACAGATAAATATAATACCATTTGTTCTGGATTGTCCCGGCACGGAACTGATAGCGGGTTTCATCGATATACTGGATTTTTGTAACCTGTCCGCCATAAGCGCTCGCATAACTCATGTCATTCCAGGAATCATACAATTCCGTTCCTGTCTGCTGCAATACATACGCCATCACATTGGAAATGGGCACACTTGTCGCTTTATCAGGAGAAGTGTTCACTTCATCGAAGGAACTGGTACAACTTGAAAACAAAGCTATCGCAGTTAAAAAGCCCAATGTCGCTTTCTTTACTATATTCTTATTCATATCTCTTTCAATTAAAATGTAAGACCAATTTTGAAACCTATACTGCGAGTTGGCATATAAGATACCGACTCAAGACCAACAGCATAATTTGCCGAACCTGAATTCGAACCGCTCGCACTCGAACTTTCCGGATCGATATGCGCTTTGTTCGTCGAGCTCAACCATAATATCGCTACATTGTTACCGACGATAGATAAGTTGGCAGCCTTAACGAAACCACCTATTTTCTTCAGATAAGTCTGAGGCACGCTATAGGTCAGATGCATCTCACGTAATTTGAGGAACGAGCCTTCAAAGGTTGAAAGCTGACGGTTGTAATAGTAAGAATAGAAGAAGGAATGTGCATCGGTCGTAAGATCGTTGGCTGAACCGTCTTCCTTAACGAAAGAATAATCTGTAGCCACATCCTTGCCGACTACGATCGGACGTTCACGAATGTCGCCCTTAGCCGTTGCCTCCAGAATGCCTGTGTAAAATCCCCACATGGAAGAGACGGAGAAGATGTCGCCACCTTTACGGTAATCCAGCATGAAACCGGCACTGACGTTTTTCCAGGTTACTTCGTTACGCAAACTGGCCAGCCAGTCCGGCGTTACATCACCTAATTTCTCATATTTTGTCTCAGGCAGACCATCACTTCCAACAATGTAATGGCCTTTGCCATCGCTTACCATACCATAGCCATAGATTGAGCCCCAAGATTCACCGGGCTTTGCATATACGTATGTGGACCACTGGTGACCCAACTCATACTGATCGAGTGACTGACCTGTTGTCGGATCTGTGTACAGTTCCACGATCTTGCTCTTGTCTTTAGACCAGTTGAACGTAATATTCCAAGCCCAGTCTTTTGTCTTGATCGGCGTGCCGTTCAACTGAACTTCCATACCTTTGTTTGTAATCTTACCTGCGTTGATCAGCATGGCGTTGTAACCCGTCGCAGAAGAGGTCGTGACCTGCATGATCTCATCCGTCGTTTTCTTATGATAATAGGCAAGATCAAATCCCAAGCGACTATTGAACAAATTACCTTCCAAGCCCAATTCCCATGTCTCAACAGACTCAGGCTTCAGGTTTTTGGGCGGATAGGTTGTAGGCAAATAGAACTGAGTTACACTGCCGATAGTGCTCGCTGCTGACGTGTAGTAAGCTGCCGTCTGATAGGCCGTCGTTGCATTACCGATCTTTGCCCAGCCACCACGAATTTTCAAATAATTCAATATGGATCCTTTGAAGAGTTCACTAAAAGCAGAGGTCGGAATGAAGCTGGCACTGATGGACGGATAGAAGAATGGATCAGAGATCGTAGAACTCCAGTCGTTACGTGCGCTGATATCCGAATACAGGAAATTCTTATATCCCAATGAAAGGTTGCCATAGACAGAGTTTGAACGAATATGACTATGGTTCATCTCGATGGTTTTGCTTTCCGCATTCGCTACAGTGAACAGTTCTGGAACCGTCAACTGGTCTGAATAGATGCGGCTGTACTTCCACAGCACATCGCGATAGTTGGCACCTGCAATCATATTGATGTTCAGATCGCCCACATTCTTATTGAAATAGGCAACGAAATCGGCGTTGACCTCTGTCTGCTTCTGATCACGCAGATCAAAGAATCCGGTCGGATAATCCGTATTATAAGCCGTCTTGGAGAATGTTTCGGCATTGTAATAATCGTAACCCAAACGTCCTTCAAATTTCAACCAGTCGGTAGGTTTCAACCACAATGAAGATTTCCCGAAGAAACGGTTACGGGTATATTCGTTCACATTCTTATGCACTGTATAATAGGGATCCTGATGATAGAACGGGTTCCAGCTATAGGGAAGTCCGGTTTCCGGATCAATCGTGTTCCAATTATCTTTCAATGATTTCATGTTCACCTGACGACCGAACCACTGCGTGATGGACTGCAAGACATTGCCGGCATTGTATTCGGTCATAGGCAGGTTGTTGCTCTTGGTATAGGTAAAGTTGGTTGCCAAGTCATAATCGACAAGCTTGCCCAACGACATCCGAGTGTTCAGCTGGGCTGAATAACGTGCCTGATCGGTGTTCGGAATATAACCGTTCTGATCGCGATAGCCTAAAGAGGCACGCGTCGTCGATTTATCGGTATTCGACGTCAAAGAGATAACGTGATTCATCGTATAACCCGTCTGGAAAAAGCTTTTCACGTTGTTTGGATGCGAGACCCAATCGGTGGCGATACGTTTTCCATCAGCTCCGATCGGACTGTCAAACTGCGGAATCTTCAAGCCAACATCCAAACGAGGTCCCCAAGATTCATCACTTGCGTTATCCGTGCCATCAAAAGAATAACAAAATTTGCTGACAAAATCGGCATAACTGGAACTCATATCTTTATAAGCATGATATCCGCTTCCGTCCGTGTATCCTCCATAATTGTAATCATATTCACTTCCTGTATAGCCTTCACCATACTTGTTCTGATACTTCGGAAGATTCATTACATGGTCGAACGTGTACTCGCCGTCGTAGTTGATCTGAATGCCGCTCTTCCCTTTACCGGATTTGGTAGTGATAAGGATAACGCCGTTACCAGCACGCATACCGTAAAGAGCAGCCGAACCGCCTTTCAACACAGAGATGCTCTCGATATCGTTCGGGTTGATATCGTTGATGCCCGATCCGTAATCAACAGAACCTGCAGCGATCTGATCGTTGGAAACAGGAATTCCATCGACAACAATCAAAGGCTGGTTATCGCCTAATGAGGAGTTACCACGAATCACGATTCGTGAAGAAGATCCGATCTGACCGCCGGAAGCCGAAACCTGAACACCAGCGACCTTGCCTTCCAAAGCAGAAGTCACATTCACCTGGCCGGCATTGGTCAACTCATCGGACTTCACTTCCTGTAAAGCATAACCCAATGATTTCTTTTCACGCGAAATGCCCATAGCTGTCACGACCACCTCGTCCAGATTCTGCGTATCAGAATCCAGTTTCACAGCGACCGATTTGCTGACGGCAACCTCTTTGGCCTTCATACCGATGTAAGAGACGACCAGTGTTTTTGCACTCGATGGGACATCCAAAGTGAATTGTCCATCATAATTTGTAATGGTACCTGTCGTTGTTCCTTTGACAACAATGGTTGCACCCACGACAGGCTCACCATCTTCCGAAGAGATAACCTTACCGGTCACTCTCGTTGTCTGAGCAAATGTCATCCCCACTGACAAGAGAAGGAATGAAAGTAAGTAAAACAATCTTTTCATTACACACTCAATTTGATTAGTAGATATTATTTGGTAGTTGTTGTTATTTAGAATCATTTAAGCTTTAAAAGATAGTGCGTCATCTTTATCATTTTGCAAACCAATCAGAATAAATACATGTCATAAAGAAATATATTTATAAATATATTAATCTTTTTGCATCATATTTGTCATTTATTGTTTACAAAATTATACTTAGTTCATTATTCATCCAACTGTTCATAGTTTTTTCCATATGTTAAAGCCAAACTGGTAATAGATTCAAGATATTTATATCAAATAATAATGAATCATAAACGAAACAAGGTTAAAATGGTTGTAATTTCAAACACAATGAATTTAAAATACTCCTCTCACATAGCATTCTCATCATACGTATCAGAAAAGAATAGATATACAGAAATCAGAGAAGCG
>CAZIVE010000095.1:0-9683 GCA_964542435.1 uncultured Parabacteroides sp. | reverse complement strand
ATGAATTCCTTCAATCATTATTCGTTCGGTGCCGTCGGCCGCTGGATGATCGCCTATTCATTGGGAATCCAGCGTGACGAACCGGGCTTCCATCATTTTATCCTCCAGCCCGAACAAGATCCGTCGGGACAGATGACGCATGCCGAAGGATATTATGACTCGCCATACGGACGTATTGAAAGTGCCTGGTCTGTTACTGACGGCGTCCTGACTTATGCGGCAACTGTTCCAGCCAATACAACGGCGCATCTCTATCTCCCTGCACAATCTGCCAAGTCTGTGACCGAAGGCGGAACTTCAGCATTGAGGGTCTCGGGCGTGAAGTTCCTCCGCTTTGAAAACGGGAAGGCCGTTTACCAGTTGCAGAGTGGTCATTATAGTTTCAGAACGACGTTATAACGTTACCTATTTGTTTGTTCGGTTTTTGCCTAGGGATGACGAAGGTAGAAACTGAATCTTTTGCGTGTTGGATATTCCGTCATTCCGAGAATTTTGTTTATATGCTTCAGAACGGGCTGTTTCTTCTTGAACTCCTTTTTGGATATAGTAAAGCAGAAGGAAGTAAAGCCATGAAGGGATTTGGATCGTTGTAGTTCGATAGAATCTGAATCATCACAAGACGCATTTCCTCTATTCATAAAGAAGAGACATAGGTAGAACGAGGTCAGAAAAGAAGAATTCGAGGGGGAAAGCTATACGAGGTAAGGAAAGATTATTTTAGAAATTTTTAGAACTGCAATGAAATATGTTGTATATTTGCCGGCGATTTGGTGAATGCATCCATTTCCTGAATGCATTAAAAAGGGAATTCGGTTAAAAGCCGAAGCAGTGCCCGCTACTGTATCACTCATATAAAAGGAAAGCATACCTCTATGCCACTGTTCGTAAGAATGGGAAGGCGCTTTTCAGAGTGGAGCCAGGAAACCTGCCAACTCATAGTATTAATTACATTTTCCCGGGGTCAGGAAAATCTAATGTAGATTTCTATAATGATAGCTAAATCTGTAGTGACAGCACTCGTCATGTGCTGTTTTCCTGTGTGCATGTATGCCCAGAGTATTATTTCGGGCAAAGTAATTGATGCGGATACGAACGAACCTGTCGCTGAAGCAAGTATTCGTGTGGACAATAGTCTTGCTGGGTGTACGACAAATGCCAAAGGCGATTTTGCAATAGCTAATCTTCCTCAGGGGCAGCATAAATTAAGTATCACGCATATTAGTTATCTGCCTGTGAGTTATGTCGCTAAAGATCACGAGAAAAATATTCTTATTAAATTACATGTTAGTTACTCCAATGTTGGACAAGTAGTAGTGACGGGGACAGGTACACACCATCGTATGACGGATAGTCCTGTTCCTGTTTCTGTCATTACTGCAAAAGATTTGAGCAACTCCGGTGTTACCTCGCTTGAAGATGCATTGTTGAAACTGACGCCTTCTTTCTCGAAGATGGAAAACGGTATGGGTTCCAGCCTTAGTCTGAATGGCCTGCCTGAGAATTACTTCCTTCTCCTGCTGAATGGTCGGCGCATGGCCAGTGACGACACCTACAGCCGTATCGATCCGCATAATGTGAAACGAATTGAGATACTCAACGGAGCCTCGTCTGCTCTTTATGGTACTAATGCTATCGGTGGTGTTGTCAACATCATCACAGAGGATCCCAAGAATGCGATAGATATCTCCAGTAATACTCGTCAATCTTCCCATGGACGTTTCATTCAATCAGTGAATGCCGATTTGAGCAACGGGAAACTCGGTTCATACACATCTTATCGGTTTGAAGAGGCGGGGAACTGGCAGCTCAGTCCTTTTGTAGAGACAAAAGGCGTGCTCAAGCCAACCAAGCAGATCGCTTCTACAGGCTTCCGTTCCCATAATATCAGTCAGAAATTTACCTATGATGCCACCGACCGTCTTTCCTTTTATGCTCGCGCCGAATACTACAACAATAAGACGCGTCGTCCTCATGATGTTTATAACTATAATATGCTGCACGAAACTTATTCTTTGGGTGCAGGAAGTAAATACATGATCAACAAGAGCGCTTATCTCACTGCTGATTATTTTTCAGACTATTACATTTCTACCTATTGCTTCTTCAACGACGACAAGCGTAACAATGCCTTGGCCGGTGATGAGCAGGTGAGAAAACGTACCCGTTATCACAATGCTACCGTGAAGGGGATCTTCAATATAGGAAGCATGAACAAGGTATCTGTTGGCACTGAGTATTTGCTGGATGTGTTGAAGAGCGAGACAGATAATATAGATAAGGAAAAAGCATACACACTTGGAGTTTTCGCTCAGGATGAGCTCACGATTACGAAATCGTTGCAGGCTCTCCTTGGTGTAAGATATATCTACCACCAGTATTTCAAGAATTACGCCACTCCCAATGTTGCCTTGATGTATAAACTGAAAAAGATGAACTTTCGTGCAGCCTATGCTTCTGGGTTTCGCACGCCTACCCTGTCGGAGATCTATGCCACGGATATTGCCAAAACTGTCGATCGCATGACTATCGGCAATAAGAATCTGAAGCCCGAGAAGAGCAATTATTACTCTTTTAACGCAGAATATAATCACTCCCGATTCTCTGTCGCCGCCAATCTTTTTTACAATCGGCTTCGGGATATGATCGACTATCATACTATAGCAACGGGTAAAGAGGCGATGGCTAAGTATGGTCATAAGGAAGTACGGCAGCGTGACAATGTATCCAAAGCCTACGTGAAAGGCGTCACACTCTCGGCAAATGGCTATCTGGGTGCGGGATTTACTCTGACTGCCGGTTATACTCACTTGAACACGGAAGACGAAAGCACAGGCAAACCGATAGATAAGAGTCTGAAGAATACTGCCAATGTTGGTGCCAAATGGCAACATACTTGGAGTCTCTATAGTCTCAATGTGGATCTCAACGGGCGTATCAACAGCGAACGCTATTCAAAGACCTATGGTTATGCACCTGCATTCTCTTTGTGGGATTTGAATACGCGACACAGCTTCGCCTTCAGGTCGTGCTATCTCGAGCCCGGCTTCGGCATCGAGAATTTGTTCAACTATACGGATGATCGGCCATACAATAGCAACTATGCGACTCTGAATCCCGGTCGTGCCTTCTATGTAAGCTTTTCCATACGATTTAAGGGATAGAAAAATATGAATAAGAACAACAAATCAAAATATCTGATTTCTGCTATTTTACTTTTAGCGTCGTCGGCGTTATTCGCACAGACCGAAGTGAAGAAGGAAACGAACGAGAAGGAGTTGGCTGTGTCACTGGATGAGGTTGTAGTGACCGGAACAGGAACAGAACACAATCTTAAGAGCGCGCCTGTACAGACGGAGATTATCTCACGCAAAACGCTCGATACCTATACGGGAAAGAGTCTCCAGGATATTCTCTCGGGGTTGAGCGCCTCCTTCGACTTTAATGAGACGGATATGGGTAGTAATCTTCAGCTCAACGGGCTTGGCAACAGCTATGTGCTCATCCTTGTTGATGGAAAGAAAATGCATGGTGATGTAGGTGGTCAGAATGCTTTAGGAATGATCGATCCCAATAACATTGATCACATAGAGGTCGTGAAAGGTGCATCTTCTGCTTTGTATGGTAGTGATGCTATTGCCGGTGTCATCAATATCATCATGAAAAAACATACCGATCAGGGTTTGTTAGTGGAGAATACTACACGTGGCGGTTCTAATGGAGAACTACAGCAGCATGATCTGATTAATTATCGTCACGGCAAATGGAATTCGGCTACTCATTTCCAGTTGAAACATTCCGATGGATGGCAGAATACCAAAGAGGAAGATCCTGATCAGACAGAATTCCACATCTACGACTCAGCCAATCGTACCGTCAGCCGGAACACGGACTGGATGGTCGGCGAACAGCTCACCTATAAACCTACGAACACTTTGGAACTCTATGCTGATGGCAGCTTCTACCGAAAACGCATTTATCGTCCGAGTGGCAAATATGCCAGTGTCGATGTGAAACTCTACGACCTTGCCTATAAGAATGCAAGTGCAACGACAGGCGCCAAACTGAACCTGAAGCATTACAACTATATCACGTTTGACATCGGTTACAACATGCATCAGTATTCCTATGATTATACTTCTTTGACCTTCGAGGATATTCCCGGACAATCTATGCCTTATCCCTATTATCCTGGAGACAATGCGCTTCAAAGTGACCAGCGTCGAGTCCTGTCCAATCTGAAAGGTGTGTTTCATCTGCCTTTCGAGAACACGCTGAGTGTCGGTTCTGAATGGGATTATGAATGGCTTAAAGCTCCCTCACGTCTCGCTACGCAGTCTCATGTAACTGATCAGACGGGTGCCGTATATGTCCAGGATGAATGGAATCCACTCGAACGACTCAATTTCACAGCAGGTATGCGTTTTGTAGATAATGAGTCATTCGGTTTCCGTTTCACCCCAAAGGTCTCGACCTTGTACAAAGTCGGGAATGTCAATCTTCGTGCCACCTATTCCAGCGGATTCAAGACGCCTACATTGAAGGAACTTCATTACTGTTACGTGCGTGATATGAGTGGCGTATATCTTTATCTTGGCAATAAGGATCTAAAGCCACAATATTCCAACTATTACTCTTTCGGAGCTGAATACAACAACAATAAGTTCTCTGTCAGCGCATCTGGCTATTATAACTCAGTCGATAACATGATTGCTCTGACAACTATTCCCAGCACGGACTATAACAAACTGAACAGTTTCAGTCAGGAGAAGATAGTGAGTTACGATCCTGTAAAGGTGCGTATGTATCAGAATATGGAAGATGCAAAGACTTTTGGTTCGGATTTTGAATTCCGATACATCCTATCACCTGTTCTGAGGTTCGGCGGTAGTTACAGCTATCTCGACACCCGCTCGCATGTGCTTGAAGACGATCGTTACGGTAACCAGTATCTGAAGCTGATAAAGATAGACGGTATGTCACATCATCGCGGTACGGTTTACGGCAGCTGGAAACACCCGTTCAGCAAGCGTTATGTCATGGACATTTCTCTCTATGGCCGAGCACAGAGCAAACGCTATTTTCAGATTAATGGGAATGGCAAAGCCTATCAAACGTGGCGTTTCAATACAACTCATCACATTACCGGCAATAGTCGGATGGACTATGAGCTGAATGCCGGCATCGATAATATATTTAACTATTGCGAAACGACACCTCATGGTCTCAATTATGGAACGACAACTCCGGGGCGAACGTTCTATGTTTCTTTTATGATTCGATTCAAACAAGGTAAAGCATCCAATAATAACAGAACATTTAAAACTAATGACGAAGATGAAAAAGATTAACTTGTTCATCATGGCTGCACTGACAGCTATGTTGTCATTCTCATTCACTGCATGTTCGAATGATGATGACGACAACAACGCTAAAGAGTCCAATTACGACAAGGCTCTTTCAGCTGTACAGAGTGTCGTTAACGAAACGAAAGCCTCCTCTAAACACACTACAGCTATGTTGCTGGTGACGTTTGGAAGTACTTGGCAGGCGCCTCACGATACTTATAAAGGCGTGCAGGAACAATTCGCCAAGGCTTTCCCTGATGCTGACGTCTATCTGGCATTCACCTCTTCTATCTGCATCTCACGTTGTGCAGCCGGAGAGAATACGGATCCGGTCAATTATTATGCTCCTTCCTATTGGCTGAAGGCTATTGGTATGGCTCAATACTCTACTGTTTGCGTTCAGTCACTGCACTGCATCCCAGGTGAAGAGTTCCTCCGTATGCGCGACACCTATGTCAAGGACTTCCACAATGACACTGATCTGCCTGAGGCTTATCGCTCTTCGGTCAAGGTTTATGTAGGTGGTCCACTCATGGCAGATGAGGCAGACGTAAATACTCTGGCTACCGTACTGAACAAACACTTTTCATCAGTTGCAGCTAAGGGCGTTATGGCTTTCATGGGCCACGGAAATCCCGAAAGTTATAATTATGGCAACGGAAACATCCGCTACTCTCAGTTGGAGGCTGCATTGCAGAAGATTAACAAGAACTATTATGTCGGTACAGTCGATATGAAAGATAATTATGTTGACAATGTGATCGGGAGAATGCATACAGCCGGGTTTAAAACCGGTGCAGTGGAGTTGCATCCTCTCATGTCAATCGCGGGAGATCATGCAAACAATGATATGAAGGGCGGTGTTGGCGAGACTGCCAAGGATGGTAGCTGGCGTTCAGAGATGACGAAAGCTGGCTACACTTGCCCGCTCAACAATTGCATATTAAAAGGTTTGGGAGACTATACGGATGTTGTTGACATCTGGATCAGCCACATGAAAAATGCATTGGCTGAGGCACCCATGTATCCAGAGGCAGACTGATTTTTTGCATTTATGTTTTTTGTTTAGTTAATCCGATGCACGGTTTTTCCGTGTGTCGGATTACTTGCACTCGCTTGCTTGCTCTCATGAGCAGTTTTACATGGTTTCGTATCGTTGCATTATCTTATTAATTTCCGTATATCGTTTATGAAAAATACATATTATTTTCTTTGTGCATTGCTTATGCTTTGCCTGTTTTCCTGTCAGAACAAAGGTTCGAATGGTTCTGATGGAAGTGGAAGCTCTGTCAAGACAAACTACTCCGTCGCTAAGATCAGTGCCAAATATGCCGAAGGGTTCAAAGTAAACTATAAGGATAAAGTCTGCTATTTGGATATCCATGATCCTCAGAAGGACGCTGCGCATTCTTATCATTTTGCTCTCATTCCTCGCGGCACGTCCAAGAAGGGCATTCCTTCTGATTACACCATCATTGAGACTCCTGTCCGCAAGGTGATCTGTATGACCTCACTCCAGTTATCCAGTTTTATAGCGCTCGGTGATCTCAGTCCTGTTGTCGGTATCAACAGCACGCACCATCTTTTCAATCAGGAGATGAAAAAGCGTCTGGCTGAAGGCAAGACCCAGAAGATCGGTATTGAAGGAAACTTCGATACGGAAGTGATCACCGGTATCAATCCGGATCTGATTCTGATATCGCCCTTCAAGCGTGGTGGTTTTGATGCTTTGAAAGAGGTCAACATACCGCTCGTTCCTCATTTGGGATATCAGGAGATGTCACCTTTGGGACAAGCTGAATGGATCAAGGTGGTCGGCCTCTTGCTTGGTAAAGAAGATAAGGCAAACGAAGTGTTTTCAGGTATCGAGAAACGGTATAATGACTTAAAGGCGAAAGCTGCTGATGTCAAGACTCGTCCTGTCGTATTCAGTGGCGAGATGCGCGGAGGCAACTGGTATGCTGTCGGAGGAAAGAGTTTCCTGGCACAGCTTTTCAAGGATGCCGGTGCGGATTACTTCCTTAAAGATGACGAGCATGCCGGAGGTTTCAACCTGGATTTCGAAGCCGTGTATGATCAGGCTGCCAACTCTGATTACTGGCGCATCGTAAATAGTCATCATGGCAAATTTTCTTACGACGCACTGAAGCAGGAAGATGCACGCTATGCTGACTTCAAAGCTTTTCGCAAGAAGCAGGTCATCTATTGTAATATGACGGAACGACCTTTCTATGAGAGCATGCCGATGGAACCAGATGAGGTTCTCGCTGATCTTATCAAGATCTTCCATCCCGAACTACTGTCCGATCACCAGGCTAAATATTATGATTTACTTAAGTAAATAGACAATGAAGCGCTCTGTTGCCACCAGTATGGTGCTCGTCTTTGTTTCTATATTCGTGTTGTTCCTGCTCAATGTCTTCCTCGGATCCGTTGCGATTCCCTTCCGTTCGGTGTGGGATATCCTTTGGCATACCGGCGGATATTCTGAGATTTGGAACAATATTGTATGGAAGTCGCGTGTGCCGCAGACATTGACTGCACTCGTGGCAGGCGCTGGATTGTCCATCAGTGGCCTGCAGATGCAGACGGTATTCCGCAATCCTTTAGCGGGACCGTCTGTACTTGGTATCAGTTCCGGTGCGAGTTTGGGAGTCGCCTTTGTTATACTATTCTCGGGTAGTATTGGCGGAGTGGCTCTCAGTCGTCTTGGCATCTTCGGTGAGCTGGCTTTGACTGTTGGAGCTATTGTGGGTGCGCTGTTGGTGATGATGCTCATCGTGTATGTGTCGCAGAAGGTTCATGGCAATGTGACGTTGCTCATCATCGGTGTCATGATCGGCTATGTAGCCAACGCCATCATCGGGGTGCTCAAGTATTTCAGTGTCGAAGAGGATATCCGTGCTTATGTGATTTGGGGATTAGGAAGTTTTTCTCGCGTCTCAGGTGATCAGATGCTGTTGTTTATCATTCTTATGCTGCTGTTGATACCGCCATCCTTCTTGCTCATAAAAACATTGAATCTAATGCTTCTCGGCGATGCCTATGCACATAATCTCGGACTGAACATCAAACGGGCGCGTCTTCTTGTCATCAGCTGCTCCGGTATTCTCGTGGCTATTGTCACAGCTTATTGCGGACCGATCATCTTCCTTGGACTTGCCGTGCCACATCTCTGTCGTTCACTCTTTCGCACCTCTGACCACAGAATACTGATGCCTGCTTCCATGATGGTCGGTGCATCGCTCGCCATGCTCTGCAATCTGATTGCACGACTGCCCGGTTTTGAGGGCGCATTGCCAGTCAACTCTGTAACGGCACTTGTTGGAGCACCTGTTGTTGTGTCTGTTTTGTTTCATAAACGCCAAAACGAGATCAACGAATGAGAGAGCGTGACGTTACTATCCATATCACCGACTTGTCTATAGGTTATCCAAGCAAGAAGAGTGTGAAAGTTGTTGCTGATGGAATATGTTCCGACATCATGAGTGGCGAACTGACCTGTCTTCTGGGGGCAAACGGTGTTGGTAAATCAACATTGTTGCGGACATTGTCCGCCTTCCTCCCGCCGCTGTCAGGGCGCATAGAGATCATGGGAAAGCGGCTTGAAACCTATACTCATAAAGAACTGGCTAAGACTCTCAGCGTGGTACTCACAGACAAATTCAGTCTGCGTAACATGACTGTAGAGGAGCTTATCGGCATGGGGCGCAGTCCCTATACGGGATTTTGGGGAACATTGGATAACGCAGACAGACAGATTGTGGATTCTGCTATCCGTCTGATACGTATCGAGAGTCTCTCATCGCGGCTGATACAAACCTTGAGCGACGGAGAACGTCAGAAGGTGATGATCGCAAAGGCATTTGCGCAGGAGACACCGATCATCTTTCTCGATGAACCTACCGCTTTTCTTGACTTCCCCACCAAGGTGGAGATCATGCAGCTGCTCCATCATCTGTCGCGCACGACGAACAAGACCATCTTTCTCTCTACGCACGATCTGGAACTGGCTCTGCAGATTGCCGACAAGGTGTGGCTGATGGACAAGAAGAGCGGTATAACCATAGGCACACCCGAAGATCTTTCACTTGATGGCAGTTTGAGCACTTTTTTCTCACGCAAAGGAATCCTTTTCGACAAAGATACCGGACTGTTTCATGTGGCGAATGAATATGACAAGCAGATTTGTCTCCTCGGCCACGGCCAGAAATACGCCATGGTGAGGAAGGCTTTTTCTCGCAATAACATCCTTGCTGATCGTAACGTGCAGTCACCCGTCAGTGTTGATTGCGGCAATCTATCATCTGCTTCCGGCTATGTGATTCATTCGACAAA
>CAZIVE010000094.1:0-9702 GCA_964542435.1 uncultured Parabacteroides sp. | reverse complement strand
TGACAGAGCCTGACATTTTGCAGAATCTGCCAGACGGCCAGAAAGAAAAGAGGCGAAATCAATGCCCATAGCGGAAGCCTCTTTATAGGCACATAGAGCCTTTCGCGAAGCGATCTTTGACATTTTGAGACAATTCATTTTCAGGTCGGTCACCCCGATGATGGTTCATCATTACACAGTAAACATCAACCAGAGGGAGACGAGGATCATAACGGCGGCGATGATTTTCTGATAACGTTTTTTATTGACGGTCCGCACAAAACGCATCGCGATAAAGTTGCCGAGCATCATGGCGCAACCGATAAACAGTCCGTTCAGGAAGATCGATTCGTTGATCAGGTCGAGTTTCCCATACATACAGGTTTTGATGATGTGCATGGCAGAAGCAGCGGCGGCTTCACTGGCGATATAGGAGATAGGCGTCAGTCCAAAGGTCATGAACACGGCGCTGCTGATCGGTCCGGAGATGCCGAGCAGTCCGTTGGTCAGTCCGGTCAATCCGCCTCCAATCAAGGCGGTGGCGCGGTTGTGCGGGAGTTTCATCTTACCCATCAGTTTCAAGATGGCGAAGAGGATCAGGAAGAGGCAGAGCAGTCGTGTCATAGGCACCTTCGGGACGATGGCAAAGCCATAGGCGCCCAATGCGGTCAGCGGGGCAGCGCAGACGAGGAAGAGGCCCACCTTATCCCAGCGGATATCCTTCAGTCCGAAGCCGGCTCTTGAGAGGTTGCTGAGCAGCTGAGCGATGGTAGAGATGGGGACAGCGATCTCGATGCCATAGAAATAGGTGATCACGGGCAGCAGGATCATTCCACCGCCGAAGCCGACCGCTCCGGAAAAGAACCCGGCCACGAAGCCGATCACCACAAGCACCACATACATTGCCATCATTCATCGAGGTTTATAAGGGGATCATTCCGGCTCGGCGTGCACGACGATGTCACATCGGGGGATGAGTTGGCCGATGCGTTGTTCGATGTCGTCGCAAACGCGGTGCGTTGTTTCGAAATCCATCTGAGAGCTGAGATGCACATTGACGCGGATGAAGGTGTCGGAGCCTGCGGAGCGTATCTTCAGATCGTGGAAGCATCGGATGGCGGGATTGGACCGGAGTTCGTTTTCGACCAGTTCCGTAATACCTTCGGGAACACGGTCGAGCAGGACATCGACAGCTTTCCGGCTCAGTTTGTAAGAGATATAGAGGATGATGACAGCGACAGCGATGGCAGCGAAGGAGTCGGCCTTATGATAACCCATCTGGGCAAAGACAAGGCCGAGCAGTACGACAGCGGAACTGAGGATGTCGGTAGAGAAATGGACGGCATCGGCTTCGAGCGCCTGGCTACGATTGCGTTTGGCCGCCTTGAAGAGCATGCGGGAGCGGCTGGCGTCGATGACGATGGAGAGGATTACGACGGCATAGCTCCAGAAGGATATCTCGACAGTCACATTGTTGGCAAGCAGCCGATGGACCGCCTCGTAGATGATCCATACGCTGGTGACCACGAGGAGTATCGACTCGAGAAAGGCAGAGAGGTTCTCCACCTTGCCATGTCCGAAATGGTGGTCCTTGTCAGCCGGTTTGTCGGAGATGTTGACCGACACATAGGTGATGAGAGCCGCCACCAGGTCGAGCAATGAGTGGAGCGCTTCGGAGAGGATACCGAGACTGAAGGTCAGTATCCCCACAATAAACTTGGTGAGCGTCAGGAAGACGGCAGCCATGATGGATGAGAGTGCAGCTTTTTTCTTGTTCATCGTCGTTTATCTTTGAAAGGGACAAATGTAACACAACATTCTGAAGATTGTGTTACAAATGCAAGAATAGGTGCCGAACGATGGACGGATAACCTGATATTTTGAAACAGATTATGCTCGTCACCTTGCAAGATGGGGCTGTATGAACGTTACGGACGAGCGTTTTCCCTATCGCAAAGCGATTCCACCGATCAGAACCACTTGATCTTTCGAAAGATGACAAAGGCGAGCGCGGAAAGCGAGAGGGCAATCAAGACGATCAAGCTGAAGGCGTAAGGCAAATGGGAAAGTCCGATGGTGACATTCATTCCGTATAAGCTGGCGATCAACGTCGGCACCATGAGGATGATGGAGATGCTGGTCATACGTTTCATGATGGTGTTGACATTGTTGGAGATGATGGATGCGAAGGCATCCATGGTGCCCGTAAGAATGTCGCTGTAGATATTCACCGTGTTGTAAGCCTGGCGCAACTCGATCACCACATCCTCGACCAGTTCGGGGTTCTGGTAATCCTTTTCCTGGAAGAGGCTCTGCAGTTTGCCGACCATCACCTCGTTGCCACGAATGGAGGTGTTGAAATAGACGAGTGTCTTCTGCAGCTTCATCAACCGCAGGAGGTCTTCGTTACGGATGCTTCTCTCGAGTTCCTTTTCAGCGGCGGTCACATCGTTGTTGATCTGCTTCAGGTATTTCAAGAACCAGACGGCCGACGAATAGATCAGTCTGAGGATGAGTTCATATTTGTTACGCACCATCAGTTTCTTACGAAGCGAATGGACGATGAAGTCGGCGATCATCTCGGTGTGCTGATAGCAGACGGTGACGATGACGTCGTTGTTGGTGATGATGCCGAGCGGAACGGTGTTATAAGGGAAGTCACCCTCCTGTTGCAGCGGGATTCGTATGATGGTGAGCAGCCAGTTGCCTTCGATGTCGGTATGCGGTCGCTCGTCGGTATCAGAGATATCGCCCAGGAAAGATTGCGGTACGTTGAGAACGGATGTAAGGAATTTGAAATCGTCGTCGTTCGGCGTTTCGACGTTCACCCAGCAGTTGGGTATCCATTCCGGTTTTTCGATAAAGCCGTTTTCACAATAAAGATATTTTCTCATCTTATTGCCTCCTTTTGTTTTTTAATCACGCAGAGGCATTAAGACGCGCGTCTTATGGATGACTCTGCAAGAATCAGTTAATACTATCGCACGATAAAGGGATTGAATCGTCCATAAATCATTATTGTTTTTTAAACTGCCGCAAATGTAAGAAAAAGGTTAGGATAGTTTCTTTTTTCTTTGGAAAAACGATTTGCCTCGAAGTTTATTTAACATTCCATACCGATGTGTGGGACGACAGCGTGTGGAGAAAATCGGGTTGCAGGACGTTTCTACCGATAGATTCAGACCAAAAGGAGATTGTGCAAAAGGCCTGAAAGAAAAGGAAACGTTGGTGGCATCCCTTTATTTGCCCCATAGAGACGCATACAATCGTCTCTACAATTTGGGTACATTTCCCATTGACAGGAAAACCCGATCCGGGCATGATAAACAATCAGGACTTGTATTTGCCATGTTCCCACGTAGCCCACTATTCTCGCCTTGATATCCGCGACTGGACGGATACAACAAGGGCGGGTTAAAAGAACCCGCCCTTGCGATAAATTGATAATCCTTACAAATTCTTGGGAGGATACATGGCATCCCACCATTCGGATTCGTCTTTCAGCCATTTGGCAAACCATGCGTAGATGGTGTCATTCCAGCGGAGACGTTTGTCGTATTGCATGATGTGATGGTTCTGACCGGCCACCTGAACGAACTCCGCGGTCTTGCCCAAGAGCTTCAGGGCGGTGAACATCTGGATGCTCTCACCGATGGGGACATTGGTATCATCGGTTCCGTGAAGGAAGAGGATCGGCGTATGGACCTTGTCGGCGTTGAAGAGTGGCGCATCTTTGGTGTAGAGGTCACGGTTGGTCCAGGGATAACTGTCGGCGGCAGCCGTCTGATTGTAGCTGTAGCCCCAATAACCTTCGCCCCAGTAACTGGATACGTCGCTGATGCCGGCATGTGAGATGGCTGCGGTAAAGATGTCCGTCTTGGTCATCAGATACTGCGTCATGAATCCGCCGTAAGAGGCACCGATACAGCCCACCTTCTTCGGGTTGGCATACGGATGCTCGGCAAGGAATTTCTTCGTGCCTTCGATAATCTCGTCGCCTGTATATTTGCCCCACGCATCCACGTGGCGTGCCGAGAACTTCTGTCCGAAGCCGGTGGCACCGCTGGGTTCGAGCACCAGATAGATGTAGCCTTGTCCGGAATAGGTATGCTCCGGATAACGGCTCTCGAAGGAGCGTTCGGTCGGCAGCGTGCCGCCATAATAGTTGACGATGAGCGGATACTGCTTGTTGGCGTCGAACGTCGGCGGGAGATAGAATCGGCCGATGATGGTGTCGCCCAGAGCGGAGACGAAGCTCCACGGTTTGACCTCACCCAGCTTGACATCCTTGAGGATCTCGGGGTTGAGATCGATGAGACAAGTTGATGTGCCTTTCTTGAGATCCGTCACATAGAGACGTTGCGTATTGCTGGCGCTCTGTCCGAAGTAGGACATCACGGGCGCATGCAGTGCGATGTTATAGCTGGCAACGACCTCCTCCTTGGCATTCATGTTGACAAACTTGCCGGTCTTCTGGTCATATCGGAAGATGGAGACGAGATCCCGATCGGTGACAAGCGCATAGATCTGCCCGTCGGACCAGTTCCAGTCGGAGCTGTTGATGGAGGGATTGAAATCTTTGGTGATCGCTTTGACATTCTTCCCATCGACATCCATGATGAAGAGCTGTTCGTCGCTCATATTGGATTTCTGTCCGGGATCGATGTTCAGTCCGATACCTCCGAAAGCTTCAGGAGTGCCTTGCACGAGCAGTTTCGTTCCGTCGGGAGAAAAGCACATCGTGCTGACGAACTCGCTGTTGCAGAGAATCGTGTCCACCATGAAGGTCTCCATGTTCATGCGGCAGAAGGTGCCCAGCGTGAACGGACGTTTGGTGAAACGGTTGGTATAATAGCCGAAAAGGATGTATTTGCCATCTTTCGACCAATCGATATAGGAGGTATTGCGATAGCCGTAAGTGATCTGCTGCGAAAGACCGGTCTTGAAATCGACCAGTTGGAGATGCGAACGGTCACGCCAGCCCGGCTGACGATCTTCGGGATTCAGGATCTGCTGCAGGTCGGCACGTTCCTTCGGTCCGTTCTCCTCGACGAAGAAGATGGCCTTGTCATCGTTAGGACTAATTACGAACTGCGTACTCGGCATGTTCTTCATAAGGACCGTCTCCTGGTTGGTAGCAAGGTCGTGGCGCACCAATTCGTCGCCTTCCGGACCTTTGCGGTCCAGTACGAATGAATTGCCGTCACTCAGCCAGTCGTCGATGTTGCTGTCGCTCTGATACAGCACCTTCTGGGTAGCCACATCGAGGATCTGCATATAACGGCTGTTCTTGCCGCCCGGGAACGTCTTCACGAAGGAGACGGCGATCTTCTTGCCGTCGGGTGAGAGTTGTCCGGAGAGGATGCGGCGTCCTTCGATGACATCGTGGAGCGTATAGATACGCGAAGGATCAGTCGTGATCGCAGCCTCATTCTCATACGGACTGTTGAAAAGGACCTTGAGCTTCTCCGCTTTGTTCCTGGTGAGACATTTCACAGCGATCTCGTAGCGTTTCGGCGTGAGGGTGAGTGAAAGAGCGCCATCAGCAAGCTCCTTCTTTTCGCCATCGACATAGACCTCCGAACCTTCAGGCGCCATGACCTTAAGCGTGGCTTTCTGATAACGGGAACTGTTGAGATAGAAATAGGCCACATGGACAGCCGCACCGTTCTGAGCCGGCAGCGTGATAGTGCTGTCCGCAGCCATGGTCATTTCAGTAGAGGCGGCATCGGACCAGTTGAAAGAGGATCCCGAGATCAGTTTCTCGGAATACTTCTTCCCGTTCACGTCCGTGCTATCCACCAGATAGGGCTGATGAACGGCAAAGGGACCGACATAGCGGTACTTGTTGACGACGATATCACCTGCGAAAAGACGGGTTGCCAGAAAAGTGGCAGCGGCAAGAAATAGAATTTTTTTCTTCATATAGTTACATTTAAGATTCACATCCTAACACTTTGCGAAACCGCGCAAGGAACTGGTCGGCTTCGTCCATACTGAGACAGAGCGGCGGAAGCAAACGAATGGTGTTGGTCCCGGCAACGCCTGTGAACACATGTTCCTTGAAAAGAAGATCGCTGCGGATCTCTTTGATGGGCTGCTCGAATTCGATACCGATCATCAGTCCGCGTCCACGCACCTCCTTGATGCCCGGAAGCTTGTGAAGCTGCTGAAGCAGATAGGTGCCGACCTTCGCGGCATTGTCCACCAGATGCTCCTTCTGCATGATATCAAGCACAGCAATCGCACCGGAGCAAGCCAGATGGTTGCCGCCGAACGTCGTGCCCAGCATGCCATAAACCGGCTTGAACATCGGACTGATCAGCACGGCGCCCATCGGGAAGCCATTGGCGATGCCTTTGGCCACCGTGATCAGATCGGGACGGATGCCGGAATGTTGATGAGCGAAGAACTTGCCGCTTCGGCCGTATCCGCTCTGTATCTCATCGAGAATCAGGACAGCCTCGTAACGCGTACAGAGATCGCGCAGCTTGCGCATGAAGTCGTCGGTCGGGAGCTGTATGCCGCCGACGCCCTGAATGCCTTCGATGATGACACTCGATACATCACCCTTTTTCAGTTCGTTCTCGACAGCCTCCGCATCGTTCAGCGGAAGGTAGGTGACATTGAGATCCTCATTGACGGGAGCGATGATCTTGGGATTATCGGTGACTCTGACCGCAGCGGAAGTACGTCCGTGGAAAGAGTGCTTGAAAGCGATGACATGTTTCTTGCCGTTGTGGAACGAGGCCAGCTTGAGCGCATTTTCATTGGCTTCGGCTCCGGAGTTGATCAGGAAAAGCGAATAGTCGTCATAGCCGGAAGCCTCGCCGAGTTTGTCAGCCAGTTTTTGCTGCAGACTGTTCTTCACCGAGTTGGAATAGAAACCGAGTCTGTTGACCTGTTCCGTGATGGCCTTTACATAATCGGGATGGCTATGACCAACGGATATGACGGCATGACCGCCATACAGATCCAGATATTCCGTTCCTTTGCTGTCCCACACGTGGCAGCCTTTTCCTTTTACGATCTCTATATCGAAAAGAGGATATACATCAAATAGTTTCATTGTTATTCATTTATTGCCGATGAAGCATAACCACATCGACGGACTTGTTATGTTAAAACACTCTTGCAGCCTTTTTAACAAAGGAGTCAAGTAGCCCGGCCTCAACGACCGCTCTCTACCTGACTGCCCTTCCTGACTGCTATATTGAAAAAATGCACCGTAATGCGTAAAAGATCAGAAAGCACTTGGCTTGAGATGAAGACCGACAGTCTCTTCCAGTCCGAACATCAGATTCATGTTGTGGACAGCCTGTCCGCTGGCTCCTTTCAGCAAGTTATCGACCACCGTAGTGATGAGCAGCTTATCCTCGATCTTCTGCAGATTGACCAGACACTTGTTGGTGTTGACCACCTGCTTGAGGTCGGGAGTACGATCCGTGACAAAGGTAAAAGAATGATCGGAATAATACTCCTCATAGATTCGTTTTAACTCATCAAGCTCGATTTTGCAGTCGATATAGGAGGTTGCGAAGATGCCTCTGGGAAAATCGCCTCTCATCGGGATAAACCAGATCTTGCTGTTGAAGCTGTTCTGCAGCTGGTGCAGACTCTGATAGATCTCGGGCAGATGCTGATGGACGAAAGGCTTATAGATGGAGATGTTATTGTCTCTCCATGAGAAATGGGTTGTCTCCTGCGGCTTCACTCCTGCTCCGGTGGATCCTGTGATGGCATTGGTGTGCAGATCGGAAGTGATCATGAGATGTTTGGCCAATGGAAGCAGTCCAAGCTGGATGCAGGTGGCGAAACAACCCGGATTGGCTACATGTCTGGCTGCACAGATCTCGCGACGGTTCAACTCGGGAAGTCCGTAAACGAAATCATGATCGGGAGACATCAGCCTGTAATCCATACTGAGGTCGATGATCTTGAGATCTTCGGGAATCTCCTCACGATGCTGGTCGATGAACTTCTTGGTATCGCCATGACCGGTGCAGAAAAAGAGCAGATCGATGTTGCCCAAGGGCAGTTCACTGGTAAAACAAAGCTCCGTCTCGCCGAACAGTCCTTCGTGGACATCCGAAACGGGAACGCCTGCATGACTAACACTGTTGATGAACACGATCTCCGCATCCGGATGGTTGAGCAGCAGACGAATCAGTTCACCAGCCGTATATCCGGCACCTCCGATGATTCCTATCTTGATCATATCTCTTCGTCCTTATGGTTGGTATAATAGACACGCAGCGGTGTGGATGTGACCTTGATGAAGCCTTTGGCATCATCGGCCGTCCAGCCTTTCTGCATCTCGCCGTATTCGCCGAACTTGGTCTTGACCAGATCGTCTTTCGAATCTACGCCGACCGTAGAGAAGGAATAGGGACGCAGCTGCAGCGTGGCAACACCGTTCACATTACGCTGGCTCTCGGTCAGCATGGCTTCGATGTCACGCATCACCGGTTCCAGATACTGGCTCTCGTGGAGGAACATTCCGTACCAATTGGCAACCTGATCTTTCCAGTACTGCTGCCATTTACTGAGTGTAAACTTCTCCAGAAAACGGTGGGCACCGATGATCAACATCGGCGCAGCAGCTTCGAAACCGACACGGCCTTTGATGCCGATGATAGTATCTCCTACGTGCATGTCACGTCCGATGCCATACGCGCAACCGATCTTCTCCACTTTGCGGATGGCCTCGATCTTATCTTCGAACTTCTCTCCGTTGACAGAACAGATCTCGCCCTTTTCGAAGCCGATGCTCAGCTCTTCCGTACCGGATTTCTCTACCTGCTTGAGATAGGCGCTTTCGGGAAGTCCCTTCTTGGAATCGAGGATCTCGCCGCCACAGATGGAGGTGCCCCAAAGTCCGACGTTGTAGGAATATTTCATCTTCGTGAAGTCTGCAACAAATCCGTTATCCTTGAGGTAATTGATTTCGTATTCACGAGTCAGCGCCATATCGCGGGTCAACGTGATGATCTCGACGCCCGGAGCCATGACAAGAAACGTCATGTCAAAGCGGATCTGATCGTTACCGGCACCTGTCGATCCATGAGCGATGGCATCTGCACCGATCTCTTTGGCATAACGGGCAACAGCCAGCGCCTGGAAGATACGTTCGGAACTGACGGAAATAGGATAGGTATTGTTACGCAATACGTTACCGAATACCATATATTTCAGACTCTTGTCATAATATTCTTTCGTAACGTCGAGCGTCACATATTTCGCTGCACCCAATTTGTAGGCGTTCTCCTCATTCTGCTTCAACTGCTGTTCACTGAAACCTCCGGTATTGGCAGATGCTGCATATACCTCATATCCTTTTTCCTTGGCAAGATACATCACCGTAAAGGAGGTGTCCAGACCGCCACTGAATGCGACTACTACTTTTTTCTTCATTTTCTTTTTATCGTTTATATTTTCTTTGTTGTCTTACGAGTTGGTTTATGTATTTCTGCATTGGGATCGAAAAGCATGGCTGTGCAGATGCAGTACTTTCTTTGCGTACGGACGAGGACGTCGTGATTGACACAACCTTCGCAACCATGCCAGAAGGCTTCGTCGTCCGTCAGATCGGCAAACGTGACCGGCTTATAGCCGAGGTCGGTGTTCATCTTCATTACGGCGGCACCGCTGGTCAGACTGAAGATCTTTGCTTTCGGCCATCGCAGACGGGCGAGCGTAAAGGTAGCATCCTTGATACGCTTC
>CAZIVE010000093.1:0-9926 GCA_964542435.1 uncultured Parabacteroides sp. | reverse complement strand
CGCTGTCGGCTGAGGCAGTACTCAACGCTTGACCATGGTTCCCGCGAGCGCGGGAAGGCTCTGCACACTATGAATTGTGCTCAACCTCTCACTTTTGGACTATTCCGGCTTCATCATCTTGGCAATTTCCATTCAAAAACACTATCTTCGCAACCGAAATACTATTATAGAATGAGAACGAAGATAGGAATTATATGTGCAGCCATGCTTCTCTTGGCTAGTTGCGGCACAGTGAACCGTACGGTTCAGGTTACGAACCCGGGAGGACAGGATGCCAAACATGAGTTTCGCGGAGCGTGGATCCAGACGGTTGGTCAGGGCGAATACAAACAGATGAGCGTAGCGGAGATGAAGGCCAGCTTCATCAAGAAACTCGACGAACTGCATGCGGATGGCATCAATGCTATCCTCTTCCAGATACGTCCCGAGGCCGATGCGTTCTATCAATCCAACCTTGAGCCTTGGAGCCGCTATTTTACCGGCGAACAGGGCAAAGCTCCCGAAGGCAACTTCGATCCGTTGGCTTTCATGGTCACCGAATGTCACAAGCGTGCCATGGAACTGCATGCCTGGATGAATCCTTATCGTGCCCGCGTAGCCGGACAGACGCAGCTGGCGCCATCACACATCTATTATAAGCATCCCGAGTGGTTCCTTACCTACAACGGTCAACTGCTCTTCAATCCGTCACTTCCCGAATGCCGTCAGTTCATTTGCGATGTGGTGAAAGATATCCTGACGCGTTATGATGTGGATGCGATTCACATGGACGACTATTTTTATCCCTATCCACACGCCGGAGAAGCATTCCCCGATCAGGAGAGTTTTGAGAAATATGGCGTTCCTGCCGGATATACGGCGGATAATATCGGTGATTGGCGACGTGAAAATGTCAACAAGCTGATTGAGCAGGTGAAACGGACGATTGTCTTGACCAAACCCTGGGTGCGCTTCGGCGTCAGTCCGTTCGGTATCTACCGCAACAAGAAACATGATCCGAACGGTTCCAATACGAATGGTTTGGAGAACTATGACGATCTCTATGCCGACATCCTTCTTTGGGTGAAGAAAGGCTGGGTGGATTATGACATTCCGCAGCTTTATTGGGAAATCGGTCACAAGGCTGCCGACTATACGACGCTCATCAACTGGTGGGACGCGAATGCTTACGGTCGTCCGCTCTACATCGGTCAGGATGTCGATCGCACGATGAAAGCCGGACAACTCACAGCCAAGATGCAAGCCGAGCGTACACTGCCTCATGTAAGTGGCAACTGTTATTGGCCCGCCAATGAACTGCTTTGGAACAACACCGGCGTTCGCGACAGCCTACGTCTGAACTACAATCGCTATCCTGCATTGATTCCTCCTTACAAACATCTCTGTGAAAATACGCCGAAAGCCGTCAGCAGTGTGAAAGCTACTTGGACCGAAAAAGGTTATTTGCTGAACTGGAAGGCGAAGAAGGATGTCTCCAATCCCGAAGCTCCTTATTATTTCGTCGTCTATCGCTTTGCCAAAGGTGCAAAGATGGATTTGAACGATCCGTCACATATCGTCACCATCACGCCTGAGACCAGTTATCTACTGCCTTATGAAAAAGGTCGGGAATCCTGGAAATATGTAGTGACGACCGTCGATCGCTTCAACAACGAAAGCCTGAAGGGAAAGGTGAAAGGGGTGAAGCTGTAAGAGAATGACAATGGATGAACCAAAACAAAAAAGACTATGGAAGATAAAGAATTGGATATCGCAAATCGCGATCCTAAATCTCCTGATTCGGATATCTCAAGTAGAATCTTGACCCTGAAAGGTGTTCAAGTGTTGTTGGATTATAATTTGGCCGAATTGTATGGAGTAGAAACGAAGCGAATAAATGAACAGGTTAAGCGCAATAGAGATCGCTTTCCTGCAGATTTCGTTTTTCAATTGTCTAATAAGGAAGCTAACGACTTGAAGTCGCAAATTGCGACTTCAAGTTGGGGTGGCATTCGAAAACTTCCTTATGCATTTACTGAAAATGGCATTGCCATGTTGAGTGGTGTGCTTCGTTCGCCAATAGCTATTGGAGTCAATATTCGTATCATGCGGGCATTTACCGCTATGCGGCGATTTTTGGCCAATAATGCACAGATGATTCAACGAATGGAAACAATCGAATATCATCAGTTGACGATGAAGCAACATCAGGAAAAAACAGATAAACGTATAGATGAGGTATTCCGTCGCATAGATCAGTACAATCTTCCACCTCAAGGCATTTTCTATGATGGACAAGTTTTTGACGCCTATGATTTTATATCTAAACTTATTAAAGAGGCAAGGCAGCGCATTATTCTCATAGATAATTATGTCGATGAGAGTGTCCTTACCATGCTTGACAAACGTAAAATTGGAGTAAACGTTACTATATTTACTCACACAATCAGCCGTCAACTGCAATTGGATATTGATAAATATAATGCTCAGAATACGAATCGCAGGATAATTGTACGGGAATTCCGTAAATCACATGACCGATTCCTTTGTATTGACGATAAAGTCTATCACATAGGTGCTTCCCTAAAGGATTTAGGGAAGAAATGGTTCGCCTTTTCCTTGATGAGAGACTTAACGCCAGCGATTATCGTTGGTAATATGGATCTACCTGCAAGTTTTTAGAAAATGCTGTTGGTGAGTTTGTCCGTAACGTACAGCTCGCAGCGGCCGGTATCGGTGATGTATTTACCTTCCAATACCATTCCTGCTCTTCTGAGCCAAGGCTTTGCAGGAGCGGTTGCAAGATAGGGAACCGTAATGATTTTGTCACCCTCATTGCGAAGGACGGTGAATGCCTCAGCTTCTTCAGCATCTTTTCCATGCAGACGGATGTTGCGCCAGTATTGGTGTTGACGCATGTCGCCATTCACCATGATCGGGGCAAGACGCAACGAATCTTTCCCGTTGAAGAGAATAGGAGTGAGCACCAGTCTCTGACGACTGCGAACGTCGAGGTTGCAAAGCGTGAACTCCAGATCTACCAGACCGGAGTTATCCGCTTTAATCTTTGCTTCGTTGACATGGACTGTAACCTTCCCTTGAAAAGTTCTTATTTGGACTTGTGCAGATGCGAGGAATGGAGTGATAGCGAGTAAGAGAATGATAATTCTTTTCATGATTCAATGTGATTAATTGATGATATAACAGAAACTGATGGCAGCGCAGGTTGGACCGTAGTAATCTCTTTTATAGTGACCGACGAGACCACCTGTACCGACATAATGTTTATCGTAATCGAAGTGAAGATATCCTGCACCGGCTGAAAGTTCAAGATTCCAATGAGGTGAGAGATAAAACTGATAACCCAGTGTGAGTCCGCCGCCATAATTATAACCGTCGTAGGCATAACCTTTCTTCATACCATAGAGCATGTCCAGTCCGCTGTAGTTTATATCGGAATAGATACCGTGAAGTCCGGCAAACCATCCATCCATACTCTTGTTGAGCCAATAGCGGAATTCCGGGCGGGCAGTCCAATGCTTGAGCGATTTGGTGTCATTGAAATCCCATCCGCAGTATTCGCCGGAGATGTCAATGGAGAAATGGCGTGCGATAGTAGCTTCCACAGAGAGATTGGGCGCAGTCATAGCATCTACAAGAATGTTGTTCTTCAGTGCGATGTGCTGAGCATGAACTGCTGTGATGGCAGATATCAGAAAAGTCAGAAGAAAAAGGGTTCGTCTAAACATAAGTGTCGTCGTTGGTTATCGTACTTTGTGCAAAGGTAAATAAAATCCTTTTCTTCACATTATCTTTCGTTTAATAACTTGAATTTGGGAGACGGATGAATTGTATCGGTCGCTGAATGGTTGAATGTCCGGGATATGCTGATATGTTATTCTTAAATTCAAAATTTCTTCTAAATCATACTTTAGTTTTGCGCCAAAAAACAGGAAAGTATGAGAAGACATTCTATTCTTTTTGTCGTGTTTTTAGTGATTTGTACCCTGTCAGAAGCTCAAACGGGAGGACGTTCGCTCGATTTCTATCTCGAGAAGGCTTTTCAGAGCAGCCCGCTCATGATGGATGAGCATAACCAAACGGCTATTTTGGATAATGAAAGGCAATATCTGAAGAATGTTTATACTCACGCCCAAACGTTACTCTCGGGCAACTATCTGTTTGTCCCGATCTTATCAAAGGATAACGGGACGACATCGTTCAAGTGGAATGCGCAATCAGCCACCGATTATTACGGCTACGATCTCGGAGCGAGCAATGGAAGTCTGCAATATGGTGTGACGTGGCAGAAGCCGCTCCTCGGCAGCAATGTATATAAAGATGCAGAGAAGCAGCTCAACGTCCAGCAGGATATTCTTAAAAACAACATCAAGCTGAACCGCCATGACATCGAGCGGAATGTCGTCGATCAATATATTCTCTGTCTGCTTGACAAAAGACAGGCGGATTATGCTGACAGCGTCTCACAGCTCCTTTCGACACAGGCGGATTTTATCACTAAGCTGGCCTATGCAGGGCAGGCAAAGCAATCGGACATCCAGATGATTCGTATCGAACAGAATGTGAACGATGAGACGAAGACTGCATGTGCACAATCGTATTATAACCATCTGATGGAGCTCAATGCTTTGTGCTGTATTCGTGATACGGAAACGGTAGCGTTGGAGAAGATCCAGCTTGACAAGACAACAGAAAGTGGTTATTCACAGTTCCTGACGAAATACGATCTTGACAGCATCAATGCCCTTGCAACGCAACGTGTGTTTGAGACGAGATACAAACCGCAGTTGAGTCTCTTCCTCAATTCCGGAATGCAGACAACACATTACGACACGATGTACAAGAACTTCGGCTTCAGTGCCGGCTTGACCTTCACCATGCTGCTTTCAGACGGAAGCTTGAAGAAGATCAAACGTCGCGAGACCGAAGCCGCGCTCTCTTCTATCTCTATCTATAAAAACAATCTGCTGACTCAAAACCAGATTCGTCTGAACCAATGTTTGTCAACCATTCGTGATTTTGATACGCGCTTGCATCTGCTCGATACGCAGCTGAACGAATACAATCGGTTGCTCGACATGAGTCAGAAGGAGATACGCGCCGGACAGATGTCGGTGTTCGATTATATAACCACGTTGAAAAATGTCATCTCAGCGCAGCAGCAGAAGATGAATGTCGAGGCCAATCGCCAGTTGGCCGTCAACGCATATAACTATTATAACTGGTAACTTTAGAAAGCAGATATGAAAAGAATTACAATCTTAGCTTTTACAGTCCTTACTCTTATGAGTTGCAGCGGAAAGGTGCAGACTGACGATACAACGGAACAGCCGCATGTCACAGATGTCTCAGTGACGACCGTTTCTTATGGACATATAGACAGTGAGATCGAGCTTACCGCAGTGACGGCGTTTCTGAGAAAGAACGTGGTCACTGCACCCAACTCTTCATTTATCACGGCTTGTTATGTGCAGCCGGGAACGATTGTGCATTTCGGACAGAAACTGTATCAACTGGAGAGCAAGGAACGTCAGGCACTGGGTGGCGATATGATGGGTGGAAGAAATATGGGCGTGGTGAATGTAACGGCAAGTACGTCGGGTGTCATCACGGAAGTACAGCAACAATCGGGCGGATACGTCACCGAAGGCTCTCCATTGTGTTCCATCGCCAATACCGGCAGCGAGGTGTTCGAAGTGGATGTCCCAACGGAAGACATGCGATACGCTCAGCCCGGTACTTCCTGCTGGATTGCTTTGCCTGATGGACGCACAGTGGATGCTTTGTTGTCAACGCCGTTGGCTACGATGGACGTGACTGCTCAGGTACAGCAGGTGCCGGCACATGCCAAAGTATCTTTTTTGCCAGAAGGATTGCGCGCAAAGGCTATGCTGAAAATACGCAACACAGGGAAACACCTTCAGATATTGCCCAAAGCGGCCATACAAAGTGATGATAACATGACTTCGTTTTGGATTCTCGTCGTGAACCGTGACAACAGTGTGAAGAAGGTGGCAGTCACCGTTGGCAACAGTAATGTAGATGAGATGGAGGTGTTGTCGCCGACGCTTTTTCAAAGCGATAGAATTGTGACGACTGGCAGTTATCAATTGCAGGAGGGTGACAAAGTAAGGGTCGTAAAATAGAACATCCGTTATGAATCCGATACAGAAGAAGTGTTTCCATCAGATATACAGCAAACCGATTATGTTTGTCGGTCTGCTCATTCTCTTGGCCGGCATCTATTGCTATATGCAGATGCAGACGAATCTCTTTCCCGAAGTGCTCTTCCCTCGAATCACCGTGATCGCCGATGCCGGTCAGCAACCGATCGACCGAATGATGATCACTGTGACCAAACCATTGGAGAGTGCGGTGAAGAAAGTGCCTGGCGTCACGATTGTGAAGAGTTATACGGGACGTGGCAGCAGCGATATTGATGTCTATTTCAAGTGGGGACTGGATATCTATGCATTGAAGACACAGCTTGAGAGCCGTATCAACGAGATCAAGGGATTCCTGCCTCCTGGCACAATCATTTCAACCGAGGCCACGAACCAGTCACTTTATCCGGTTTACGGATTTACATTGGAGAGCAAGACGCACAGCCGCATCGAACTTCGTGACGTGGGCAATTTAATCGTGCGTCCTGTCTTTTCGCGGGTTGAAGGTGTGAGCAACGTGGTTGTTCACGGTGGAAAGGCGAAGGAGTTCGTGGTGATTCCCGATGTAGCCAAGATGACGGCGCTCGGTATCACGCCGTCGAAGATCAAGGATGCGCTCAACGGTACGAACTTCGTTTTGGAGAATGGGAACGTGGCGGCATATAATCGACTCTATCTCTCACTGACCGACACGCGAATCAATACACTCGACGAACTTTCCAACACAGTTATCCGCAATGACGGAATACGAAAGGTGAAACTCAGCGATGTTGCCCGCGTTGAAGTGCAGGAACAGCAGGAGTTTCTCAAGATCAATGCTGACGGCAACGATGCCGTACTCATTGATTTGGTCAAACAGCCCGGCGTTAATCTCCTGGATTTTGCGAAGGATGTCGAGGTGAAAGCCAAAGAGGCGCAGGCATTGCTACCGGCCGGTTACGAGCTGAAACCCTATTACAACCAGAGCGCTTTTGTGGGAGACAGCATCCACAGTGTGATGAAGACGATCTACGAAGGACTGTTCCTCGCCATCATCGTCATGATTCTCTTCCTTCGAACCTGGCGAGCGAGTCTCGTAGTGATTCTGACCATTCCCGTAACGATTGCGTTGAGTGTCCTCTTCATTTATCTGGCAGGAATTACCATCAACATTATGTCGCTGGGCGCGATAGCGGCGTCCGTGGGGTTGATTATCGATGATGCGATAGTGATCATCGAACAGATTTACCGAGAACACGAGGAGAATCCTGCCATCGACAAGTTCTTTGCTGTAAAGCAGGCCATCAGCAATCTGTTTCCCGCGATGATTGCCTCGTCATTGTCAACCATCGTCATCCATTTTCCCTTCAGATTGATGAGCGGACTCGCCGGCAGTTTCTTCAAAGAGCTGTCTGACACCATGCAGATCACCATGGTGGCGTCGTTTCTCGTAACGTGGTTGCTGCTGCCTGTGTTGCATTTGTCGATAGGTTACAAGAAACGTCTCAGACCACAGAGTTTGGACAGGACTATTCATGATGATAAGGAAATCGAGACAGCTGCTGTCAACAAGGTGGCTTGGCTGACGTGGCTTTATCGCAAGCCTTGGGTAGCGGCGTTGTTTGTTCTGACGCTTTTGTCGGGAGGATATTTGGCTTATAACAACATGCAGACCGGCTTCCTGCCCGATCTTGACGAAGGTACGATTGTATTGGATTATCACTCGCCTTCGGGAACGGATATTGAGGAGACCGATCGAATGTGCCGGCAGATGGAGAAGATCATCATGGCCAATCCGGATGTGGAGACCTATTCGCGGCGCACGGCTTTGGGCATGTCGTTCATTACGGCGCCCTGCAATTACGGCGATTATCTCATACAGCTGAAGAAAGATCGCAAGCATACGACACCTGAGGTGATCAGTGTACTGCGAAAAAAGATCTCGGCAAAAGTCCCGGTGATGACTATTGAATTCGGACAGCGCATCGCTGATTTGCTGGGCGACTTGATGAGTACGCCGCAGCCTATCGAGGTGAAGATTTTCGGTGACAACTACAATCTGCTGCAGCAAAGTGCCGCGCAGGCGGAGAAACTTATGCGCAATGTGAAAGGAGTTGTGGATATCGACAATGGACTGGTCGCTGCCGGGTCGTCGCTGGTGATCATGCCCAACGTCGATCGGCTGTCACAATTCGGCATCACGTTGAAAGATTTCCAGGAGCAGTTGTCGGCGTATGTCGGTGGAGTTCCGCTTTGCCAGAATGATAATGTGCTTGAGCCTTTGCCATCGCAGGCAGCTATGACCGGCGGTTTGCAGATCGGTTCGGTGCAGGATGGCGAGCAGATGCGTCGGATTCTGCTGCGTTTTACAAGTTACAGTGAGAATTCTCCCGAGAAGATGATGCGTCAACCCATTTTCTTGCCGGATGCAACGACACGACCATTGTCCTATTTCTGTACCGTCAAGGTCGTGCCGGGCGAGATTCAGCAGCGGAGGGAAAATCTGAAGAGTGTCATCACGCTCACTTCGCGCATCGAAAACAGAGATTTGGGAAGTACGGTGAAAGATCTTCAGAAGCAGTTCAACGACCACCTGAAACTTCCCAAAGGTTATAGTGTGACCTTCGGCGGCGCCTATCAGGAACAGCAACAGTCTTTCCGTGAACTGATGATGATACTTTGTCTGGCAACCCTTTTGGTCATGTGTGTGCTGATGTTTCTCTTTCGCGAATGGCGTATCTCATTTGCCGTACTGTTCATATCGGTTATCGGCATCTGTGGTTCACTTCTCGCCTTATGGATCACCGGCGTGCCGCTCAACGTGAGCAGTTATACGGGCATCATCATGATTGTCGGAATCATTGCGGAAAACGCCATCTTTACCGTTCATCAATATAATATGAACCGCAAGGCTGGCGGCAATGTCGTCGAGGCGGTCAATTATGCGATTGCTCTGCGTATCCGTCCGAAATTAATGACAGCCATTTCGAGTATCCTGGCGCTCATGCCGCTTGCGCTCGGATTGGGAATGGGCGCACAGATGCAGCAGCCACTGGCTGTGGCAGTAATCGGAGGATTCACCGTTGCCTTGCCGCTTCTTCTGGTCGTGCTGCCCAGTCTGATGACCTTTATTTATAGGAATCAGAAATGACGAAGATTGAGACAGCGTAGAAGTTATGGAGTGAAATGTAGAGCAGAAAAGGGGAAAATTCCTTTTATCAGAAAATCCAACTGGGCAACCATGGATTTTCGTGCATTGCACCGGGTGAAACGCACTGCGAGATCTCCGAAAAGTTGTTTCACCCGTGCAGGAAGCTTCCCGAGTGCTCGCCGAGCGCCTTCACCCGTTGCAAAGTGCTTCCCGAGTACTCGCCGAGGACTTTTCACCCGGTACAAAGTGCTTCCCGAGTACTCGCCGAGCGTCTTCACCCGTTGCAAAGTGCATTCGGAGCACTCGCCAAGGACATTTCACCCGTTGCAAAGTGCTTCCCGAGTACTCGCCGAGGACTTTTCACCCTTGCAGGGACCTTCCCGAGTACTCGCCAAGGTGTTTCACCCAGTGCAGAGAGCTTGGCGAAGCCTCGCTGAGGACATTTCACCCTGTACAAAGTGCTTCCCGAGTACTCGCCGAGACGTTTTACCCAGTGCAGAGAGCTTGGCGGAGCCTCGCTGAGGACATTTCACCCATGCCGGGAACAATCTGAGCTATCAAAGAAACTGCTGCATCTCGGCAAAACATTCAAGCAAGCTTGATGATTTTGCACTCGATTTGCATTATCTTTG
>CAZIVE010000092.1:0-9952 GCA_964542435.1 uncultured Parabacteroides sp. | reverse complement strand
TTCATACCCTAGGTTCCATTCGCTCCGCTCACTCCACCTAGGGTTTCGACGAGGGACGCATCTCTGATGCTCACTGGTATGACAATTGTCGCCATTGTCTCTGGCGTTCGGCAAAATGCAAGCGAGCTTGCTTCTGCTCTCACTTGTGAGACAATTCGACGAGGGCCGCTTCTACCGAAGCTCACTGGTGATTTTTCTCATTTATTCTTCTTAAACCATCTTTTTATAATTTAGGGGCTTGTTTTTCGAACTAAATTTCCAAAGCCTTGTTTATTCGTACTTTGAGATGTATGAAAATGAGATGATTCGTTTTTATTGTACACCCATAAAAAATCCCTTTACTTCTATAGAATCCATAGGTAAAGGGATGAAAAAAGTCACCTCGCGGAACGCCTTACATGACCTGTGTGTCGATCAACTCTTTGAGCTGTTGTTTGGTCAGCACGCCGAGCGTCAGACTCCAAGGTTTGTTGGTCGGGCAGAGCAACAGCGTCGGGATGGTACGGATGTTGAAGGCAGCTTCCAGATCGGCCTCCTGATCGACATCCACCTTATATATATACAACTGACCGTCGTAGAGCTTGGACATTTCCACCAGAAGAGGTTCCAGATTTTTACAATAGCGGCACCAAGGTGCGTAGAAATCCACGATGCAAGGTTTGTCGCCGATGTATTTCCAACCTTTGGGATCGGAAGCGAAGTCACCGACCTTAGCGATGAAATCTTTCGAAGTAAGATTGATAATTTCCATAACTGTTTTATTATTTGTAAATACCGTACGTGTAACAATCCGGGAGCTCTATAAGTTCATGGCCTTCGTATAAACGAAACGGTTGTGCTCGGAGAAGCAGCACATCGTGACGTCGATATCGGGATGCGTTGCCATGAAAGCCTTGATCTCACGCATGGCGATCACGGCAGCCTCTTCAAGCGGATAACCGTAAACGCCCGTGCTGATGGACGGAAAGGCGATGGTGTGAAGATGATGGTCAACGGCGAGCTGCAAGGAGTTGCGGTAACAGTCGGCCAGCAGCTGCGGTTCGCCGTTGCTTCCGCCGTCATAGACCGGACCCACCGTATGAATCACATGGCGTGCCTTAAGTTTATAGCCCTTCGTGATTTTGGCTTCGCCCGTATTACAGCCATGCAGTCCGATACATTCTTCCAGCAATTCCCTTCCTGCGGCACGATGGATGGCGCCATCCACGCCACCGCCGCCGAGCAGCGAACGATTGGCCGCATTGACAATGGCATCCACGTCCAGCGTGGTGATGTCTGCACAGATAACGTTCAGTTTACCCATATTCGATTCTCCTTTCGTCATTTTTTCTGAGGTTCACGAACGGTGATATGGAAGCAGCCCTGTTTGCGTTCGTGCTTCACATAGCAGAGACTGTCGTCGCGAAGGTCGCGCAGCACCATGGCCAGAACCATCTTCAGATGATCCTTGTCGATATCGAGCGAATCTTTGGGATCGACCTTGGTAAACCGATTCCAGGAGACGTCGAAGGTCGTACCGTATTGATGGGCCGAATTGTCGCTGGTGTTCCGGTTTTTCTTCCTCAGGGATGACATATTATCCGCCGTGCGCGTCAGGCTCGTGACCAGGATCCGATAGACGGGCGCATTGAGATTCGTCAGCGTGTCCTGGAAATTCTTTCCGATGGCTTCGAGCAGGTCCGACGCTTCCGGAATGAGGTAAGGAACGGAGTGCTTCAGATTCTCCACATCATAATATTCTCCCGATTTGATCTCGACCATCTTCTTGGAGGCTTTCGCCACATCGGCTGCTGAAGATAGAGGCGTGATGCCGATTCGCATCGCTTCCGCCACCTGAAGATCGTTCAGATCGGCGAAATCGCGGTTGTAACTGCCGTTATACCAAATCTTTTTCAGTTCTCCACGCTGGTGATGGTGACAGGATTCAACGCCGATCACGAGCGAAAACAGAGCCAGAAGCAACAAAGCCTTAGATAGTACTTTCATGATAATATGATTTATTCCTCGTCGCAAATGTAACAAAAAACGATAAGTTGATGGAGATAACGAAAGAATAAACCAAAAAATTCATACTTTTGCAAACCTGCTTTAAGAGACAGGTCTTCTGCCAATGATTGAAAGAATCTATATCCTCGAAAGTGTTGATCCCGTAATCTTCTACGGCGTAAACAACTGCAACATGCAGCTGATAAAAACGTTGTTCCCCAAGCTTCGCATCGTGGCGCGCGGCAACGTGATGAAGGTGATCGGCGACGAGGACGAATCGGAGATGTTTCTCAAGAAGATCCGCCAGATCGAGAAGTACTGCGAGGAATACAACACGCTCAGCGAAGAGGTGATCCTCGACATCGTCAAAGGCAACGAACCGACCGTCACCAAGCAGGAGAACCTCATCATCCACGGGATGAACGGCAAACCCATCATCGCACGCAACGGAAACCAGCAGAAACTGGTGGACGCCTTTTCATCCAACGATCTGGTCTTCGCCATCGGCCCCGCCGGTTCGGGAAAGACTTTCATCGCCATCGCTCTGGCTGTCCGCGCCCTGAAGAACAAAGAGGTGCGCAAGATCATCCTGAGCCGTCCCGCTGTGGAAGCCGGCGAGAAACTCGGATTCCTCCCGGGCGAAATGAAGGACAAGCTCGACCCCTATCTCCAACCGCTCTACGACGCCCTCGAAGATATGATCCCCGCAGCCAAGCTCAAGGATTATATGGAGAACAACGTGATCCAGATCGCTCCGCTCGCCTTCATGCGCGGCCGGACGCTCAACGACGCCGTCATCATCCTCGACGAAGCGCAGAACACCACGACGCATCAGATCAAGATGTTCCTCACGCGTCTCGGCATGAATGCCAAGATGATCGTCACGGGCGACGTCACACAGATCGATCTGCCCGCCTCCACCACCTCGGGACTGATCCAGGCCATGCAGATCCTCCGCGATGTGAAAGGCATCGGACGCATCGAATTCACCAAGAAGGATATCGTCCGCCACAAACTGGTACAGCACATTGTGGAGGCTTATGAGAACTTCGACGAGAAGAGGAAAGAGGAGCGCAAGGCAAAAGAAGAGACTACAACAACTCATAATATAAAAGAACAATGAAGAAGGCATTAGTTAAAACTGATTTCCATTTCCCCGGACAGAAAGGGGTTTACAACGGAAAAGTTCGCGATGTGTACAACATCAACGACGAGAAACTGGTCATGGTGGCTACCGACCGTATCTCCGCATTCGACGTGATCCTGCCGGAAGGTATTCCTTACAAAGGACAGATCCTGAATCAGATCGCTTCCAAGTTTCTGGATGCTACGACCGACATCTGCCCCAACTGGAAACTCGCCTCTCCCGACCCGATGGTCACTGTCGGCGTCCGCTGCAAAGGCTTCCCCGTCGAGATGATCGTCCGCGGTTATCTGTGCGGAAGTGCATGGCGCGCCTACAAGAGCGGCGTCCGTGAGATCTGCGGCGTCAAGATTCCCGAAGGCATGAAGGAGAATGAGAAGTTCCCCGCTCCGATCATCACGCCTACCACGAAAGCCGAGATCGGCGAACACGATGCCGACATCTCGAAAGAGGAGATCCTCAAAAAGGGCCTGATGTCTGCCGAAGACTATGCTCTGGTGGAGAAATACACCCTGGCTCTCTTCCAGCGCGGTACCGAAATCGCTACCCAGCGCGGTCTGATCCTCGTGGATACGAAATATGAATTCGGCACGCACGACGGCAAGATCTATCTGATGGATGAGATCCATACGCCCGACTCTTCCCGCTATTTCTATCTCGAAGGTTATGAAGATCGTTTTGCCAAAGGCGAACAGCAGAAGCAGCTCTCGAAAGAGTTCGTCCGCGAATGGCTCATGGACAACGGATTCCAGGGCAAAGAGGGACAGCATGTGCCCGAAATGACGCCCGCCATCGTGGAAGGCATCAGCAACCGCTACATCGAACTGTTCGAGCACATCACCGGCGAGACCTTCGTAAAAGGCGACACCGACAACCTGCTGGCACGCATCGAAAAGAATGTTTCCGAGTACCTCAAAAAGTAACGGAACAGACAGCTTAGGAAGGGACGGACAACCCGTCTCTTCTTTTTTCCATAACGAGAGTATTCTTTTATTCATTTCGCCGAGGCCAAAGAGACCTCAACCGTTTAAACAATTCGTAACATTCAGATGACGCAACTCACTCCTGAAACCATTCTCCCGTACAACGACAAGGAGAGCAAATCCAGCCAGGTGCGACGCATGTTCAACCATATCGCGGAGCATTATGACCGGCTCAACCATACCCTGTCGTTCGGTACCGACCGGAACTGGCGTCGGGACGGCATCGCCTATCTGAAACCTTTCCATCCTTCTGCCATTCTCGACATCGCCACCGGTACGGGTGATCTGGCCATCGAAATGGCCCGACGCCTCGCTCCGACGCATGTCACCGGCGCCGATATCTCTGAGAAGATGATGGACGTGGGACGCGAAAAGGTGAGACAGGCCGGACTTCAGGATGCCATCGCCTTCGACTTGCAGGACTGCCTGTCGCTGACCTATCCGGAGGCTTCGTTCGACGCCGTCACCGCTGCTTTCGGAGTGCGCAACTTCGGAGACATCGAACAGGGCCTGCGCGAGATGTACCGCATATTGAAACCCGGTGGCCACGTCATGATCCTCGAGCTTTCCACCCCGGAACATTTCCCCATGCGCCAGCTCTATCATCTCTATTCCCGCCTCTTTATCCCCTTCGTCGGACGTCTGGTGTCGGGGGAAGGAACGGCCTACCAGTATCTCCCCGCCTCCATCCGCGTCGTGCCGCAAGGTCAGAGGATGTGTCAGAAATTATCCGATGCCGGTTTCAGCCTCGTCAAAGCCAGGACGTTCACCTTTGGCGTATGCTCGATGTACACCGGCGAGAAACAAAAACAACAAACGAATTAAAAATATCTACCGATGCAAAAATATGGTCTTTTGGGTTACCCGCTGGGACATTCCTTCTCGAAGAACTACTTCAACCAGAAGTTTGAAGCTGAGAAAATCAATGCTGAATATCTTAACTTCGAGATTCCCAACATCAAAAACATCAAGGAGGTTCTGAAAGAGAATCCGGACCTCCGAGGCCTTAACGTCACGATCCCTTACAAGGAACAGGTCATCCCGTTCCTCGACGAATTGGATAAAGACGCCAGCGTCATAGGGGCTGTCAACGTCATCAAATTCGCTAGAGGGATGTTCGGCAAACAGAAACTGATCGGCTTCAATTCCGATATCATCGGATTCAAACAGTCCATCGCTCCCCTCCTCACGCCTAAACACCGCAAAGCCCTCATCCTCGGCACAGGCGGCGCTTCGAAAGCTGTGTTCCACGGACTGAAACAGCTCGGCGTCGGCTCTACTCTGGTGTCACGCAAAGAGAAGGAGTTCTGCATCACCTACGAAGAGATCACCCCCGAAATCATGAAGAGCTACACCGTGATCGTCAACACGACGCCGCTCGGCATGTATCCCAACATCAACAGCTGCCCCAATATTCCCTACGATCTGCTGACACCCGACCATCTGCTCTACGACCTGCTCTATAATCCCGACGAGACGCTCTTCATGAAGAAAGGCAAAGAGAAAGGCGCCGTCGTTAAGAACGGCCTCGAGATGCTCCTCCTCCAGGCTTTCGCCTCTTGGGAAATCTGGCAGCGCTGAAACTTCATACTATCTGAAAATGTGGGCATGGTCTGCAACGCATGCCTTCTCCCATCACGCCCCAATGGATTCTGTAGAATTGTCTCACATAGCGTGTCGCAAACGTGAGAAACCGATGAGTAAAAACAATAAAAGCTTCGAAGATTCACCCCCAACTGCCCCTATCGCCACTGTTGCTACAAGGTGAACAGGATCGTGCCATGCGATGAATTACATCTCCAATGCATGTAATGTGAGAATTTCCATCGAAGTTTCATCAACCAGATATCCCCCTTTATCATGTCCTTCTAGTATCGAACCAAATTGTCAAGCCATATTATATGTCAATATACAGAGACAATTAGTGCACCTGCTTTGGGAGCAGGGGAGCGATAGTTTAAAGGATGAATAACAGAAACACAACATGAGTTGAAAAAAGGCCCTCTTTCTTTATTAATTCCTTTATGGTTCATAGGAGTACACATCTTTCAGTATTTCAGTCACATGTAGGACATGTTCCACAAAGGGGAAAATAGGCCAATAAAAAGAGATAAAAAAGGATCATGAACATAATTTTTCATATATTTGCAAAAACGGGTAAGACGACATAACCATGAAAACATTATATATTCAATTTAAAAATGAAATAGAACAAAAAGAACTTCCTTTATTCCGTGGTGCAGTAATAAGCACCATGCAAGATGCCAATGTTCTGTTTCACAACCATGACAAAGATAGACTGCGCTACTCCTATCCGTTGATTCAATATAAACGTATCTCAAAAAAAGCGGCTATGGTCTGTATTGAAGAAGGTACAGAGGCTATCGGTGAATTCTTTTCAAACTGCAACTTTGATCTTCAGTTGGGGAATAAGGAGATGAAGTTAGAGATTGAATCGGTAAAAGCAGGACAAACGCTTGTCCAGATTTGGAATGAAGAATTCACCTATAGAATCCATAGATGGCTTCCTTTCAATCATGTAAATTATCAACAGTATCAGCAATTAGACAGCCTTGCTGACAAATACGCAATGCTTGAAAAAATACTCATTGGCAACATCCTTTCTTTCCTAAAAGGCATTCATTTATATGTTGATAAGCGAATCACCTGTAATATAGTAGATATCGATGAGCCATACCTCACCAATTATAAAGGTGTAAAACTGATGGCGTACAATGCCATCTTCAAATGCAATATATCCTTCCCTAACTACATTGGATTAGGTAAAGGGGTTAGCCTTGGGAATGGAATTGTGACGATGAAACATAAGGAACAAGAAGAAAAACAAAATAAAACAGAACAATAATGGATAATATTAGAGAACACATCTATTTAGCTGCACTACTTCACGATATTGGGAAGTTTTATCAAAGGGCTGACACAGGTGACGTTAAGAACAGTATTTATTTAAAAGAACATTGTAAGGAAGAGAGTTCTTTTTGTCCTTTATATAAAGGCAGATATTCGCATAAGCATGTCTTGTGGACCGCTCAATTTATTGATGAAAATAAATCGGTGTTTCAAAATTTAGTTAAGTCAGATCTTAGCGATTTATCCGATAAAAACAACTTGATAAACCTCGCTGCATGTCATCATCTGTCAACCAGTCAATTGACTGATCTTGGAAGCATTATTAAAGAAGCAGATTGCCTATCTTCAGGAATGGATAGAGAGTCTTCAGAAGCATATAAGGATGACCAGAACGAAAACGACTGGAATGCTTTTAAAAAGATTCGAATGACTTCTATATTGCAAACGGTAAAGCAAGAAGTGGATGAATGGGAACATTTACCTGTCGAAGCATTGTCTTTATCGAAAACTGTATTTCCTAAATCAAAATTCGATGATGATCCTGATTATATTGAATTATGGAAATCTTTCGTCCATGATTTTAAGTTTATACAAGCAAATACGTATCATGCCTTTTCTGAGACGCTATTGAATCTGCTCATCAAATATACTTCATGCATCCCATCAAGTACTATAAACTTTCCTGACGTCTCTTTGTACGATCATTTAAAAACTACGGCAGCCTTATCCTTATGCCTATATGACGTTAAACAGTCTGGAGAAAACCCAGAAAAGCCGTTTTTACTGATTGGCGCAGATTTCAGTGGCATTCAACCTTATATCTATCAAATCGTTTCTCAATATGCTGGTAAAAATTTAAAGGGCAGATCCTTTTACTTAAAACTTTTATCAGATTCTGTTGTCCGGTATTCACTTAAAAAATTAAATCTCTTTCAGGCGAACATAGTATATAACTCCGGTGGTGGATTTTACTTACTTGCTCCAAACACATCTGCTACTAAAAAATCATTAGAATCAGCCATAAAAGAGATTGAGAAACATCTGTATGATACCTTTGGAACTTCTCTTTTTGTAGCGATAGATAGTATTGAAGTATCTAAAAATGCATTGATGCATAAAGGAGATGAAACTATCGGGACAATATGGCACGATTTATTTGAGAAACGTGACAAAAAGAAAAATTGTAAATTAGCATCCCTGATAGAAAATAACTATTCATCCTTTTTTACTCCTACAATGCAAGGAGGAAATACAAAAAGAGACACGATCACAGGCGAAGAATTTTTAGCAGGAGAAAAGCCTATTCAAGAGGGTGATTTAGTTTTGAAAAAGACTACAGATGATCAGATCAAATTGGGAAAGATACTTAGAGAGTTTAATGTAATGGTTATTTCTGAGGGAGATATCCCTTATTGGAATAATAAACTTTATATTGAACCAGTTGAATTGGGCCTTTTCTATTATTTCCTTAGGCAAGAAGATTTAGATCAGATGAAAGTTCAACTGAGAGCATCTGCAGATACCGTTTCAGTCATCACGCTAAATGGTGAAAATGGAAATTGTGATTTCATGGGTAAGATAGATGGAATCAATAATATCTATGGATTAGATTTTTATGGCGGCAATGAATATAATGGCAAGACCTTTGAAGAGATGTGTGAGAATCCAAACTTTTCACGCCTTGGCATATTACGCATGGATGTAGATAACCTCGGTTCTATTTTCCAGTCCGGAATTGACGTTCAAAGAGCTACACTATCTCGTTATTCGGCATTAAGCCGTTCTTTCGATTTTTTCTTTTCAGGTTATTTGAATACCATACAGAAAGAGATAGGAACCGATAAATCATTCATTATATATAGCGGAGGAGATGATATTTTCATTATAGGCAGTTGGGATGTTACTATAAAAATAGCGCATCGCATTCACGACGACTTCAAAGAATTTACCTGTAATAATCCATCGTTTTCAATATCTGGAGGCATTGCAATTGTTCCTGCCAAATTCCCAATAATTAAAGGAGCTGAAGAAAGCGATAATGAAGAGAAAAATGCCAAGGAACATAAATGCAAAGGTTCGACTAAAAATTCGATTTCATTTATGGACATGGCTTTAAATTGGGAGGAAGAATTTACAGCTGTAGAAGAATTAAAGGACAAAATTGTTGCTTTGACTACAGCAAATGCACTTCCCAAATCTTTTATCTCTAAAGTTTTAGCACATACTGCTAATGCGGATATTTACAATCATAAAATCCAAGAGATAAAAACGTATTGGATGATGGCTTACGATTTCAGCCGGATGCGTGATAGAATGAAGGATAAAGAAGCCATAAATATCATTGACAACTGCAAGACAGAAGTCTGCGGGGCAAAAGATGTTTTGAATGCACAGCCCATCAAAACGGATTACCACCCGCTTGAACTGTGGGCAATGGCTTGTAGATGGGCTGAATTGGAATTAAGAACGAATAAAGGAGAGAACAATTTTTAATACTATACGATTATGTATAATCCTAATTTTAACGGGAACTCTCGTCCCGGATCTGGACAGTCTTACAATGGCGGCAGACAAAACGGAGGGAATCAATGGGGTAGTCAAAGCAGAAGCGGCTATCATGGTTCGGACAACGAGGAGACTCCCAAGCAAATCTTTGACAAAGCGAACTATCAATCTTCATGGATCACCAACGAAGCCGACTCAAATCTAGTTGATTTCGCGGAAAAGATGGGTGTCTATATGGCTAATAACGGATTGACCAATTCTAAAATCCGTAGTATATATGGAGAAATAAAACGGATTCAAATGGGTGAATTTGAAAAGGAGAAGGCCTCTTTCTTCTTGTTACGACCTAAAGTTGCTTATGCTTTGGGACGAGATGATAAGAACAAAGGATTGCTATTATTCAAAATCATTTTCGATGCTTGCTCTAAAGATGTCTCCAATCAAAAGACATATCAAAACTTCT
>CAZIVE010000091.1:0-10334 GCA_964542435.1 uncultured Parabacteroides sp. | reverse complement strand
AAGCTACTTTCACAATTAGAAACAGGGAAAACATACGATTTTGTCGTCATCGGAGGTGGTGCGACAGGATTAGGCATTGCGGTGGACGCTGCTACGCGCGGTTACAGCGTGGCGCTATTCGAACAGGCTGATTTTACAAAAGGAACATCCAGCAGAAGTACAAAGCTGGTGCATGGCGGTGTACGTTATCTGGCTCAGGGCGATATTTCGCTCGTGCTCGAAGCCTTGCGCGAACGGGGACTGATGCGGCGCAATGCTCCGCATCTTGTGAATGACGAACGTTTCCTCATTCCCTGCTATCGTTGGTGGGAAGGAACCTTTTACACCGTCGGCCTGATTCTCTACGATCTGATGGCGGGTAAGCTTGGACTGGGACGCTCGTTCTGCATCGGTCCCAAACGTGCTTCGCGTACGATTCCCGGACTGCGGAGAAAAGGAATGAAAGCCGGCGTCATCTATCATGATGGACAGTTCGATGATTCTCGATTGGCTATCAATCTTGTACGTACGGCTGTAGATGCGGGTGCTATTGTGCTCAATTATATGAAGGTCACGGCGCTTTTGAAGGACAAGAAGAAGATCTCAGGCGTCAAGGTGACCGACGTGATAGGAGAGAAGTCGTTCGATATTCATGCGCAGGTGGTGATCAATGCCACGGGTGTCTTTGCCGATAGCATATTGAATATGGATAATCCTGAGAAACTTCCGGTGGTTCGTCCCAGTCAAGGTGTTCATCTTGTGCTCGACCGTTCCTTCCTCGATAGTGATTCGGCCGTGATGATTCCGAAGACTTCCGATGGACGCGTGCTTTTCGCTGTTCCATGGCATGGAAAGGTGGTTGTGGGAACAACCGATACGGTGATGGAACATCCGATGCTCGAACCGGTAGCTTTGGAAAAGGAGATCAAATTCATTCTCGATACAGCCGGACAATATCTCAACCGTCAGCCACAGAGCAGCGATGTGCTTTCAGTCTTTGCCGGTCTGCGTCCGTTGGCTGCACCGCGCAACGATTCTACCAAGACGAAAGAGATTTCACGCAGTCACAAGCTGATGCGCGAGAAATCCGGACTGATCACCATCGTCGGCGGTAAATGGACTACCTATCGAAAGATGGCTGAAGACACAGTTAATCTTGCCTTGCGCCATTCCAAACTTGAGAATCATCCGTGCGTAACGGAGAGTTATCTCATCCACGGAGCTGTCCAGCCTCGTGATCTTTCTGATCCGCTTCGTTATTATGGCACCGATGCCGATGACATCCGTGATCTGATTGCTTCCGATCCGAAGATGGCAGAGAAGTTTCATCCCGATTATCATTACACGGTGGGCGAAGTAACTTGGATCATCCGTAATGAGATGCCGCAGAAGGTGGAAGATGTGCTGGCACGCAGATTGAGAATTCTCTTTCTCGATGCACGTGCAGCTATGGCAATGGCACCTCAAGTGGCCTCCATCATGGCAGCAGAACTTCACAAGGATCAGTTGTGGATAGACGATCAAACGGAACGATTCCGTAATGTAGCCTCTCATTTTATATTGAATAATTAAACGTACAGCATAACCATGGAAGACAAATTTAAGAACAAATATGTACTGGCCATCGACCAGGGCACAACTTCGTCGAGAGCAATTCTCTTCGACCATTCAGGAAAGGCAGTCACCGTCGCACAACGTGACTTTCAGCAATATTTTCCCAAACCGGGTTGGGTGGAACACGATCCGAACGAGATCTGGTATTCGCAATCGCTCGTCATCAAAGAGGTGATGGCGAAAGCCGATGTCACCGACGACAATATCGCTTGTATCGGCATTGCCAACCAACGTGAGACAACCATTATCTGGGATCGCGAAACGGGTTTTCCGGTTTATAATGCCATCGTCTGGCAAGATCGTCGTACAGCCGATTATTGTGAGGAATTGAAGGCAAAAGGTTTAGCCGGAATGATTCAGGAAAAGACGGGACTTGTTATTGATGCCTATTTCTCCGCTACGAAGATTCGCTGGATTTTGGAACATGTCAAAGGCATTCGCGAACGGGCTGAACGTGGAGAGCTCTGTTTCGGCACCGTTGATTCTTGGATTGTCTGGAAGCTGACGCGTGGTGCCAGACATTATACCGATCTCACCAATGCTTCGCGAACGATGCTGTTCAATATCCATACTCAACAATGGGATAAAGATCTGTTGACGTTGTTCGATATTCCTGAAAGTCTCCTTCCTGAAGTGAAGGGCAGCAATGAGTTCTTTGGCGAGGCCACTGCGCCTCTCTTCCATCAAGGTATCCCTATCACGGGCATAGCCGGTGATCAGCAGTCTGCACTCTTCGGACAGCTCTGCATCGACGAAGGCATGATCAAGACAACCTACGGGACAGGATGCTTCATGATTTTGAATACAGGATCGAAACCGGTCCTTTCAAAGAATAATCTGCTAACGACCATTGCTTGGAAATTGGATGGCAAGGTTACGTATGCACTCGAAGGCAGCGTCTTCGTTGGTGGCGCGGTGATCCAATGGCTACGCGATGGCATCGGACTCATTCCGAACGCTGCCATCACCGAACAGATGGCTCAATCCGTCGAAGACAACGGCGGTGTCTATTTCGTCCCGGCTTTGACAGGTTTGGGCGCGCCATATTGGGATCAGTATGCACGTGGAGCTATTCTCGGCATCACACGAGGCACCACGGCCGCTCATCTTTCTCGTGCTGCCTTGGAAGGCATCTGCTATCAGGTTTATGATGTGCTTCATGCCATGGAAAACGATATGGATGAAAGTCCAAAAGAGATCCGTTGTGATGGAGGAGCCATTGCGAACAATTTCCTCATGCAGTTCCAAGCCGATATCAGTCGCTGCCCGGTGATTCGTCCGAAGGTTTTGGAGACTACAGCGCAAGGTGCCGCCTATTTTGCTGGTCTCGGCGTTGGTTATTGGAAAGACGTGGAAGATTTGAAGGAACAGTGGTCGCTCGATAAAATTTTCAAACCCATGATGCCACAAGAGAAGGCAACGGAATTGTTGCGCAGCTGGCATAAGGCAGTTGGTCGTGCACAGCATTGGGAAGAATAAAAATAAAGAGAGACGCGATATTTCGCGTCTCTCTTTATTTTAGGATGTCATCAACGGTTATGAAAACAGATTCAATGACAACTGACGTTTCTCAGCTTCCAGTTCGCGAAGGTGGCGTTTGCCTTGAGGCGTAACAGATTCAACTTTTCCAAAACGGGTACGAATAACCGTCAGAACATTATAGCCCACATTGACGGGCGTTCCAAGTTCGGAAACCTTGCGGGAAATCTCAAGAATACAGTCGATGCAAAATCCGTGGATGAAACTAATCTGATTATCGATCAGCTGTTGGCGGAAATCGTCGTCCTGCATATTGAAGTCGATGATCTGTCCGGTTTTTTCGTAGATCCCTTTCCAACGCAGTTTGACATCGCCCAGCACCGGCGAGATAATCTGTATGGTCGCACTACTGTCTTTGATCGTTGGCAGTTCGTCTGTCCGAAGAATATACAGATCGAAGTTCTCACGTCTGATTTCAATCGAACCGGAACGACTGTAGTTGTTTCCGTTGAGTTCGCGAATGGTGAATTTCGTTATTTTGGGATACCCTTTGATGGATTCATAGAAGGTGGATTTGCATTTGATGAAACGAGTGGCAGCGCAGAGCAACTTCATTAGTTCAGCCGACATAGTAGCAAATGCGTTGGACTTCAGATTACGGCGGAACTGCAGCAAATCTTTCTGCATCAATTCCTCAGATTGATCCGTAAAGGGTACAACAACTTGGCCTTTGGGAGTTAGTGTTGGGCGGGTAAGAATCTGAATCGCGGCATTCAATAAGATAGAGATGGAGCGGGAATTCTCGCCTGCAATGCTCCAAAGATCCGTAAATCCGGATTCTCTGTCGATATGTTCGCTATAGGCCGTCATCTTTACGTCCAACATTTCAGACAACGAACGGATAATCGTCAGTATTTCCCTTTCACAGCGATGACGAATCAGAGCATCCATGTATTGGGACTTGTCATTAAAATAATAATGAAGCTCCAACTTATTCTCAAATGTCATTGCTGTGCGTTTCATGGTTATATCTATACGATTATTTGGTTGTTTCCTCTTTGGGTTTTCTGTCGAAGAACGGATTCTTACTGGAGGCACTTACGGGAATGGCAAACACGCATTTGCAATCGCCAAGGATTCTCAATCTTTGAGCAGCCAATCCGGCACTGAACATGATTCGTGTGTCAACCCGCATATCTGCTGCTGTTGCCACAGCCGAACCGATAGCAATTCCCACATCGACGGAGTTAATGGCGCATGGGACAGTATCAGGTTTTGCTTCGCAAATGGCAAATCCGCAATGTCCACAGTTTAATCCATGTTTATGCTGATGTGTCCCTATGACGACTATAGCATCAGCGCTGAGGATATTCTCTGCATCGCGTAAGAGAAACTTCATGCCGTTCTCTTGATTCATTCGGATCAGTTCTTCAGATACATGGTGGATATCTTCGCCGGTAACCGCTGCCACTTCGATGATATCCACACCTTTTCCTTTCGGTGCAGTTCGAGCAGCCGTCATCATTCGGCGGACCGCATCCATGACCAATTCATATCTGAGATCTCTCTCGTTAAGTATCATGCTGAGTAATTAATGAAGAGATTACCAAACGATAGATGGGCAGAACTTACTGATAGTGGATCTGAGCAATTTCAAATTGATAGGCTTCGTGATGAAATCGGTTGCTCCGGCTTGACGTGCGGCTTCCATATCCGAGTCGAATACATAAGCGCTCTGCATGATGATTGGGATCTCCTTGTTCTTTTCACGAATAATTTTCAGAGCTTCAATACCATTCATCTCCGGCATTTTGATGTCGAGGAGAATGAGGTCGATATGTTCGTTGTTGTCATATTGTTCGAGTGCCTCTTTACCCGTTCTGGCACGCAGTAGTGAACAATGTTTCTGTAAGATAGTCTTAAGAAGAAGATAATTGCTTTCTTCATCTTCAGCAACTAAAATAATCGGCTTATCAGTCGTTTCCATGATAGTTTGATTTTAGATTCATTTTTCAGAGACAAATATATTCAAAAAAATATAGACAGCATGACTTTTTCAATTTTTTGTTAAAGAATATTCAATAAAAAACATAACGCTGATTATTCAAAAGAAACAGCCGCTGATTTTTGTATATAAAATGGAAAAATGCTAAGTTTGTTGCCGATGTCGGTCGAAGAGCTTTCGGGCTAGATCGAGGTGCACCTTATACATTTATATATATACATAATGAAGAAATCCATCTTTACTTCTCCCAAAGGGAAAAGCTATCTGCTTCCTTTCATGCTAATCACCAGTCTTTTCATGATGTGGGGACTTGCCAACGGAATGTTGGATGTGCTGAACAAGCATTTCCAGCTGGCATTCCAGATGTCGAAAGCTCAGTCGGGACTTGTACAGTTCTCTACCTATATCGCCTATGGTATTATGAGTGTGCCCGCAGGACTTTTCATGAAAAAGTTTGGTTATAAGAGAGGAATCCTCTCGGGATTGACGCTCTATGCAATCGGAGCCTTTGGATTTATTCCTGCTGCCTTTCTTCATTCGCCTCAGCCTTTCCTTCTGGCATTGTTCATTTTGGCCTGCGGTTTGTGCATGCTCGAAACGGCAGCCAATCCTTATTCAACTGTGTTGGGTCCGCAGGAATTCGCTGCACAGCGTATCAATCTCTCGCAGTCCTTCAACGGTCTAGGTTTGATTCTTGGTCCGCTGATTGGTGGCAAACTGATCCTTGGTGCTGATCCGGGTGATTCTATGGCATTGAGCAAACCTTATATCATCCTTGGAATTATCGTGTTGATCATCGCTGTGCTGTTCTTCCTGACCAAGCTTCCCGATATCAAAGAGAAGAATGAAGTTCCCGATCAGCCTGATTCCACGGATGCTGCAGTAAAAGACAGTATGTGGAAACACCGTCACTTTGTGTTAGCCGTGATCGCGCAATTCCTTTATGTGGCAGCGCAGACCGGAGTGTTCAGTCTCTTCATCAACTACGTGACGGAATACGACACGAGTATTTCTCCTGAGAAAGCTTCTTTTTACTTGGCTATCGGCGGTATGACGCTCTTTATGATCGGACGATTGTCTGGTAGTTACATCATGGGTAAAATGGCAGCTAACAAGGTACTCGCGACCTATGCCATTGCCAGCGCTTTGATGATGCTCCTTGTGATCTTCCCGTTTGGCATCGTCTCGCTTGTAGCTCTTTGCGCCACCTTCTTCTTCATGAGCATTATGTTCCCGACTATCTTTGCTTTGGGACTGACCAAGATGGGTGTTCACACCAAACGTGCTGCCTCGTTTATCGTGATGGGCGTGATGGGCGGTGCTTTCTCACCGATATTGATGGGATTGCTTGGCGAAAAGAATATGGCTATCGGATTTATCATCCCGCTCGTCTGCTTCGTTTATATTGCCTACTTCGGATTGAAAGGCTATAAAGTTGAAGTAGCCGAATAACAAAAGAATTCTGTTATTTATCTAAACCAAAAAAACATATAATAAGTAGCGTATGAAAAATCAAAATCCAAAAATCGGTATTCGTCCTATTATTGACGGGCGGCGTCGCGGCGTGCGTGAATCGCTTGAAGACATGACCATGGGCTTAGCCCATCGTGTGGCCGATCTGTTTGAAGACGAATTGAAATATGCTGACGGTTCTAATGTAGAATGTGTCATTGCTGACAGCTGCATCGGTGGCGTCAATGAAGCGGCTCAATGTGCCGAGAAGTTTGAACGTGCCGGTGTAGGTCTTTCTGTTTCAGTAACACCTTGCTGGTGCTACGGATCGGAGACCATTGATATGAATCCTTATATTCCGAAAGCCATTTGGGGATTCAACGGAACAGAACGTCCGGGCGCTGTCTATCTGGCAGCTGCTTTGGCTTGTCATGCTCAGAAAGGACTTCCCGCTTTCGGCATCTATGGAAGAGATGTACAAGAGGCAAGTGCCAACGTCATACCTGACGATGTGAAGGAGAAACTGTTGCGCTTTGCACGTGCTGGTATTGCTGTCGCACAGATGCGCGGTAAATCCTATCTTTCTGTCGGTTCTGTGGCAATGGGCATCGGAGGATCGATTGTAGATCCGGATTTCCTTCAGGATTATTTGGGTATTCGTGCCGAATCGGTTGACAGTTCGGAAATTATTCGTCGCGTTGAACAGGGTATCTATGACAAGGATGAATTCGAAAAGGCTATGGCTTGGACGAAGATTCATTGCATGTCACGTGAAGGAACGGATTATAATCCTGAGAAACTACGCACCAGTCGTCAGCAGAAGGATAAAGATTGGGAGTTTGTTGTAAAGATGACCATGATTATCCGTGACTTGATGATTGGCAATCCTCGTTTGGCTGACATCGATTATAAAGAAGAGGCAAACGGACACAATGCCATTGCCGGAGGTTTCCAGGGACAGCGTCAGTGGACTGATTTCATGCCCAACGGTGACTTCTCTGAGACAATGCTCAATACTTCATTCGATTGGAACGGAACACGCGAACCGTTTGTCTTCGCTACAGAGAACGATCATCTCAATGGACTTTCAATGTTGTTCATGCATCTTCTCACTAATCGTGCCCAGATGTTTGCCGACGTACGAACCTATTGGAGTCCGGATGCCATTCAGCGTGTCAGCGGTTGGACTCCCGATGGATTGCTTCAGAGTGGCGCTATCCATCTGATCAATTCTGGTTCCTGTACGCTCGACGGAACCGGACAGCAGTGCGATGACGAGGGCAAACCTGTGATGAAACCGTATTGGGATATTTCGGAGGAAGAGGTTGAACGTATGCTCAACGCCACTTCATGGTATCCGGCATCTTTGGAGTATTTCCGTGGAGGCGGCTTCTCTGCCAATTTCCTCACACGTCCCGAAATGCCTGTCACGATGTGCCGTATCAATCGAATCAAAGGTCTCGGTCCGGTGCTGCAGCTGGCCGAGGGTTGGACTGCAACGTTCCCGCCCGAAGTGTTCGACATCATCAACAAACGTACCGATCGTACGTGGCCATCAACCTTCTTTGTTCCGCGTGTTACAGGTAAAGGCTGCTTCACAGATGCCTATTCAGTAATGAATTGCTGGGGCGCCAATCATGGAGCCATCAGTTACGGACACATCGGTGCCGATCTGATCACGATGGCTTCTATGCTGCACATTCCGGTTTGTATGCACAATGTGGATGAGGACAAGATTTTCCGTCCTGCCGCTTGGAATGCTTTTGGAACTGATAAGGAGAGTGCCGACTATCGTGCTTGCGCCAATTACGGACCGCTCTATTCATCGACCGTTCGATAATCTTGATGCATATACAAAAGCCCTCGGATGCAAATTTCGAGGGCTTTTTTATTCGTGGTGGTAAGGTTCGTGGTGAAGAATCGTCATGGCTCGATACAGTTGTTCTACGAAGATGATGCGAATCATCTGATGCGAAAAGGTCATGCGGCTGAGGGAAATCTTTTCGTTGGCAGCTTTATAAACCGGTTCGCTGAATCCGTATGGACCGCCTATGATGAAGACCAGACGTTTGGGCACGCTCTGCATCTTCTCGGCTAGGTACGAAGAAAACTCCATCGAACTGTATTCACGGCCATGTTCGTCGAGCAGTACAATCCAATCTCCGGGCTGTAAAGCATGCAGGATCAGTTCGCCCTCCTTTTCCTTCTGCTGTTTCTCCGAGAGATTCTTCGTGTTGCGAATGTCGGGAATAACCTCCATTTCAAAAGGAATGTAATGCACCAGACGTTTCCTGTATTCTTCAAGAGCCGCGATGAAATAGGAGGCATCGGTTTTGCCGACGACGATCAGTTCTATCTTCATTTGTGTTACCTTTGTTTCGTTACGGTTGCGAAATTAAGGAAATAGTCTTAACTTCGTGCGCAATCAATTAATAATATAAGAGTCATGATGAAACGATTTCTTTTGGTTATTGCCTTCCTGGCAGCAGTGGCAGGTGTGAAAGCAACGGATATTTCCGCATTGCAGAGTGCGCTTAAAGGCGGAAATGCCTCCTCGCTCACTTCGTCGATGGGTGAACAGGTTGAAGTGGCTATTCCAGGGACGAATAAGAAATGCTCCGGAACGGATGCAGTCAATGCGCTCGCCTCCTTTTTTGGCGGCAACAAACCGACCGACTTCAAGGTCCTTCACCAGGCTGATAAAGCTGACGGTGGTTTTGTCGTAGGGAAACTTCCTACAGCAAAAGGTGAGTTTCGTGTGAACATCACTTATACCAACAAAAACAATAAACCGGTTATACAGTCAATAAGAATAGAACAATAATTTTGGAAGAGATGAATGCGATGAAAGATTTGAATGATCTGAATGATCCAAAGCGCTTGAGAGATAAAGAGTGTCAACTGATGATCGATGTCTTGATAAGACTCGCTTTTGCCGAAGATGTCGGTGGAGGAGATCATTCCACCCTCTGTTGTATTCCGGAAAATGCATTAGGAAAAAGCCGTCTTATCATCAAGGAAGATGGCGTGCTGGCTGGTGTGGAAATGGCAAAGCTTATCTTTGAATATGTCGATCATAACCTGAAGATGACCGTCTTCATTCAGGATGGATCGGATGTAAAGAAGGGAGACATCGCCTTTACCGTTGAAGGCAGTATTCGTTCACTGCTTCAGGCTGAACGTGTGATGCTTAATGTGATGCAGCGCATGAGTGGAATCGCAACGACGACCCGTCGTTATGTGGAAGCTCTAAAAGGTACGAAAACGCATGTGCTGGATACGCGTAAGACAACGCCGGGAATGCGTATGATGGAGAAGATGGCTGTGAAATTGGGTGGCGGCATGAATCATCGTATCGGACTGTTTGACATGATTCTCCTCAAGGACAACCATGTGGATTTTGCCGGTGGTATTGAAAAAGCCATTCATTGTGCACAGAACTATCTGAAGGAAAAGGGGCTGAACTTAAAGATTGAAATTGAAGTACGTAATTTTGATGAATTGCAGCAAGTTATCGATTGCGGAGGTGTGGATCGTGTTATGCTCGACAACTTTACTGTAGCCGATACGAAGAAAGCTGTGGAGATGATAGCAGGGCGCTTCGAAACCGAATCTTCCGGAGGCATCACTCTCGATACCATTCGCAGTTACGCCGAATGTGGCGTTGATTTTATTTCGGTCGGAGCTTTGACGCATTCCGTAAAGAGTTTGGACATGAGCTTCAAAGCCTGTTGAACAGAGAATATCGTAATTTAAGATATAAGAAAGGTGCTTGGATTTTATCGAAGTACCTTTCTTTGTTATT
>CAZIVE010000090.1:0-10982 GCA_964542435.1 uncultured Parabacteroides sp. | reverse complement strand
AAAATATCAAACCGCGTCCGGAAGTTCCGAACGCGGTTTTTCAATTAATCAATGGTCATTGTCGAGAGATTACGCCTGAGGCGCCTCGGATGGAGGACGGCCTGAGGTGTTCGTTCCACTTTCGTCGGCTGTGTCGGTCTTCTTTTTTCTGGCCGCTTCCTTCATCGACTGCGACTGTTTGTAGCTGTTGCGGATCTCCTTGATTCGCACGTTCCAGTCTTCAATGAATTTGTTAATATCAGCCGAAGGCTCAAGTATGTTCTTGGCGACGATATGATCCGTGATTCGACCATAGACCACATCCATCTTGCTGCGACTATCCTTCGTCTTCTCAGCCCAGATCAGTTTACGACTATCCGAACGTTCTTCGGTCTTCGCCTTGAATGCAGCCTGTACGCTCTTCAGTTGCTCTAACGATTCCTTCAAACCCAGCGTGGTGAAATGGGCAAGGTTCTCTGGCTTGTAGGCATCCAGAAGCATCCCCTCGATAAGCCCGCTTTCTCTTGCATAAGTGGCTCTCGTGGCATTTTTTATGGCATAAGGATGCATCATGACCGACAAAACATCAGCCGCAGCCTTTTGTGCTGGCACCGGCGAGTTAACGGCCGTTCTGATCATTTGATTTATGAAAATAAAAAGCTGATCGCGCTGTTTGTCAAGATCGCCTAATTCTGCTGTTTCAACATACATATACGGCCGTTCCAGCAGATCTTTCAAATTGTTCAGATTGCTGGTGAATACCGGCATGTATTCGGCAATACCTAACTTTTCAGGCGTCGCTACTGTGATCAGGCTGTCAAACCTGACCATCGTGTCACGGTATAAGTCGTTATCCAACTTACCCAGTGCAATTGGCTCAAATTTTAAATTTGCTTCCATGTTGCTTTGATTGATTAGTTATTAATACTGTTTTGAAAATTTCTTCATGTCTCGCATGAATCTTATATTGACCATCAATTTACTGTCTGTTTAATCCTTTTACACCATTGAAATGTCTTGGAGAAGAACCCAAATGGAGCTTTCACCGTGTGCAAGTCGCAGGAGTAGGGTGAAAATGGAGCTTTCACTGTGTGCAAGTCGCAGGAGTAGGGTGAAAATGGAGCTTTCACCGTGTGCAAGTCGCAGGAGTAGGGTGAAAATGGAACTTGCACCGTCTGCAAGTCGCAAGAGTAGGGTGAAAATGGAACTTGCACCGTCTGCAAGCCTGTGGAGTAAGGTGAAACGGAGAAATACGCCCTTGTAATGCTGCATGGACTGACTTCTCGGCCTCTTTTCTCCATCAAATATCCTGAATTCCCCTCTCTTTCGAGGGTGCGCACGGCGGAGCATGAATTTTGTTTCGTCTTTTTCATCGCGTTGTAGTGAAATTTTAGAATTTCTAAGGTCAGGGGCTCGTTGACTTTTGCCGGAGCTATGATTTCATACGTTCCCAAGAACTGCTACGAAGATAACCCTTATTTTCTGCCTTGTCAAGTATTTCGATGAATAAAAGGCTGTCCGTGTACGCTTTTCCTCGCTTCCGTTATATCTTTGTCCTGAACTTCCGCCGTCTCGGTCCTTCGGAGGACTGACGATCCGCGGTATGAACGTTAAAAACGAGAGAAAGATGAAGAATATGCTTTTACTGATTGCTGCCTGCTTCGTGGCGACTGCCGCAACGGCACAGATCTCCTACGGGACAACTGTTGAACTGAAGAAATCAGTCCTGCTTGACAAAATTAAGGGTGGCTGGGCCGGACAAACCATCGGTTGCACCTTCGGCGGACCGACCGAGTTTAAATATACCGGCGGCTTCATTCCCGACAGCGAACCGATTCCTTGGTACGACGACTATTGCAAGGATGTCTTCGAGAAGCAGCCCGGGCTTTACGACGATGTCTATATGGACCTGACCTTCCTGCAGGTGATGCGCGACAAAGGCATCGACGCGCCCGCTTCGGAGTTTGCCCAGAGCTTCGCCCACGCGCCTTACCAGCTTTGGCACGCCAATCAGGCTGCACGTTACAACATCCTTCAGGGTCTCATGCCGCCGAAATCGGGCTATTGGAAGAACAATCCGCATGCTGACGACATCGATTTTCAGATTGAATCGGACTTCATCGGTATGATCTGTCCGGGCATGCCCAACGTCTCGGCTGTCTATGCCGATCGCATCGGCCACATCATGAACTACGGCGACGGCTGGTATGGCGGCGTCTTTATGGGTGCCATGTACACGCTCGCCTACGTCAATGACGACATTCCGACCATCGTTGCCGAGGCTTTGAAGGCCATTCCCGCCGAGAGCGGCTTCCACAAATGCATCGCCGACGTAGTGAAATATTGGAAAATGTATCCCGACAACTGGAAGCAGTGCTGGCTCGAAGTGGTAAGCCGTCACGGTGCCGAAGTGGGCTGTCCCGACGGCATCTTCAGAGGCTTCGACATCGATGCGAAGATCAATGCGGCCTTCTGCGTCATCGGACTGCTCTACGGCGGAGGCGATTTCGCCAAGACGATGGAGATTGCCACGCGCTGCGGACAGGATTCGGACTGCAATCCCGCTACGGCTGCCGGCATTCTCGGCGTGATCCACGGTTACAGCGCCATCCCCGAGTACTGGCGTCGCGGCATCGAACGTTGTGAAACGTATAAGTTCCCGTACACGGATATCTCTTTAAGTTCGGTTTACGACATCAATCTCCGCCTGCTTGGCGACGTGGTGAAAGCCAACGGCGGCACGGTGAAAGGCGACAGTTACTACGTGCAGCTTCAGCAGCCCAAGGCGGTTCCGCTGGAGGTGTCGTTCGAAGGTCTGTATCCTGTAGAACGCCGTGGTGTCAACGTGGAGCTGGATAGCGAGAAGTCCGTTTCGTTCACCGGCAAAGGCGTCGTGCTGATGGGTCAGGTGACGCAGAAAGTTGCCGGCGGCGATCCTTCCTATACAGCGCAGATCGAAGCATCCATCGACGGTCAGAAAGTGGAAACGATCGCGATGCCCTACAATTTCACGGTCCGCAAGTATGATGTCTATTACAAGTACGATCTCTCCGAAGGTCCGCACAAGCTGACGCTTCGATGGCTCAATCCCGACAGCCATTACGCCGTCAGTTGCGGCGATCTCGTGGTCTATTCCACGCACGCAGCCACGGAGAACACGATGCAATAACGTGTAAATTCTTGTAAATACTTGAAGAATTTACAAGAATATCTCATCCAATAAAAAACGAGGATCCGTCATTGCGACGCATCCTCGTTTCCTTTCTATCTAGTCTAAGATTATTCCTCTTCAGCAAACATCGGATCCCAAGCGGGAAGCATGATCGGCTTCTGCTTCAGAATCTCCTTCACTTTATCGGTGATATACTTCTTGTTGACCACCAGACGGAACATGTACTCGTTGAACCATTGGTCGGTCATGATCAGATGGCCTTCGTTGGCTCCGGGTCCCCAGCTGTTTTCCACCATCCAGGTTGTCGGCTTTCCATTGTTGTCGAGCTTGACAGCCATCAGCGTCATCGCGTGGGATGATCCGCTGGCGAAGGTCTCAATGCGCTGCTTCTTGTCCATGCCGAAGGTCGTGCCCATCAATGAACCGTAGTCGTAGTAGTTCGGATCGAGGATGCCGCGGCTGCGATCGAAGAATTTGCCGACGTCGCAGGAAAAGTACAGAGCTGTGTTGTCCTTCAGCGAAGCGATGCCCATGGCTTTGATGTCGTCAGCGGGAAGATTGACGTAGGTCCAGTTCTCGCCGTCGTAGGTGTGGCGGTCGTAGTCGATGGAGTACAGTTTGTAGTACTCACGCGAAGGATCGTTCATCAGCATGATGTAGTCGTTCTTCAGGTCCTGTCCGATATACTCGTTGTAGAACTCCAGCGGCGTATAATCCTTGGTCACGCCTGCCTTGTTGGTCCAGGAGAAGTGCGTGGGCGGTTCGCCGAGGTTGAGAACGAGCATGCGATAGATGGTGCCGAGCATCTCTGTCTTCTGCTTGTCCAGTGCATCAGCCTTCGCGCCTTTGGCAGCAGCATCGCGCAACTGCAGACCGAACTCCTTCAGCTTTTGACCGACAAGAGAGGCCATGCGATTGGTGTTGTCGCTGCTGTTCGTCTCCACCATGACGGAAGAGGGAACGACACCGTACTTCATTAAGATATCGGCCACGCCTGTGAACTGTCCGCCGTCGCCAATCGGGTTGTGGAAGAGCCAGTCCACCTTGCGGTCGTCCATAGGCTTGTCGCGCGTGTCGATGATGCCCTGCAGGAACAAGTTCGACTTCTCCAGCTGATCGTAGAAGAAACAGTAGTTCTGCGAGAAGGTGAACTCACCGAGGTTGAAGCGGTTGATGGCCTGCGAGCGCATCACGTTCAATCCCGTGAAGAGCCAGCAGCGTCCCGAAGACTTCTGGTTGGTGATGCCTTCGCTGTGCACCTTGTAGGTAAAAGTGGTGTCGGGCGCATTGTTCAGGCTTTCTCTGTTGACAGCGAGCTTGTCGATGTCGTTGTTGGTGATCGCGTTCAGGATAGCCTTGTCTGAAGGCGTGCCTTTCCACGATTGCTTGATTTGTTGAAGCATAGTCGGCGTGATTCCACCCGATGTCTGTTGTGCAAAGACAGCGGAAGCAAAAGCAAGACCGAAAAGCGTCAATCCGATGATGTTTGTTTTCATAAATATAATTTAGATGTTAAAGGTGAATCATTTCTTCGCCTCTTCGTCGGTGTACCACGACGCGTACATGTGGTAGTTGCGGGCGATCTTCTGATTGATCTCCTTCGACTGGGCAGGATCGACCTTCTTCACGAACTTCGCGGGACATCCGGCGTAGATGCTGCCGGGTTCCACAATCGTGTTGCTCAGAACAACCGCTCCTGCTGCGATGATGGCGCCTTCGCCTACAACGGCATGATCGAGCACTACGGAACCCATTCCTACCAACGCTCCGTGGCAGATCTTGGCACCGTGGATCGTAACATTGTGACCGATGGAAACATCGTCGCCGATCTCGATGGTAGATTTCTCATACAGTGTATGCAGCACGGATCCGTCTTGAATGTTCACTCCGTTGCCGATGCGGATGGAGTTGACGTCGCCGCGCAATACCGTACCGAACCAGATACTGCAGCCGTCGCCAATCTCTACATCGCCGATGATAGTGGCGTTGTCCGCCAGAAACGTGTCCTTGCCGATCTTCGGCGTGAAGCCACGTACAGATTTTATTAAAGCCATATTGTTGTATATATATAAATGTATAAACGTGAATTAAACTTCGGCCGTCTTCTTGCGCAACCAAGCCTTCTCCTCTTCGTTCAGATGCGGAGCGAGTTTGTCGTAAACCATCTGATGATAGCGGTTGAGCCAAGCATGCTCACGAGCCGAAAGCATCGAGACGTCCACTAGTCTTGTGTCGATAAAGCAGAGCGTGATGGTCTCGAAGGAGAGGAATTTCCCGAACTCCGTCTCACTGTCTTCATGAATCACGACCATATTCTCGGTACGAATACCATACTGTCCCGTGCGATACATGGCAGGTTCGTCACTCATCACCATTCCCGGTTCGAGAATGACAGGATTCTCTTCCATGCGGATACTTTGCGGACCTTCGTGTACATTTAGGCAATGTCCGATGCCGTGGCAGGTGCCGTGCAGATAGTTGATGCCTGCATCCCAGAAAGCCTTGCGTGCGAAAGCGTCGATGATGCAGCCGCGGATGCCTGCCGGGAACTTGCACTTGGCAATGCCGATCGTTCCCTTCAAACCACGGGTGAAGTCCTTCTTCATCTGGTCAGTCGGTTCGCAAAGAGCGATGGTACGCGTGATATCTGTCGTGCCGTCCATGTATTGTGCACCTGAATCCAGCAGATAGAGGTTGTCCGGCTTCAGTTCAACGTCTGTCTCAGGCGTAGGAGCATAATGTACGACAGCTCCGTGAGGACCGTAGCTCGAAATGCTGGCGAAGCTGTCCATGATGCAGAGCGGTTGAGCCGCACGCAGTTCGGTCAGTTTGTATGAAGCACTCAACTCGGTGACCTTCTCGCCCGCAGCCATCTTCTTCTCCAGCCACATGTAGAACTTGGTCAGTGCGATACCATCTTTTACCATGGCATTCTTGAAGCCCTTGAGCTCGGTTTCGTTCTTGATGCTCTTCAGATGATTGGCGGGAGAGATGCCGTCGATTAGTTCGCAGCTCTTCGGCAGTGCATTGGCAACGGCTACATTGGTATGAGCCATCTCCAGCAGACCGACGCTGTTGGCCGGAATCGTGCCCAGATATTCGTAGAACTTATCATAAGCAGCCAGCTTTACGCCCTCTTTCTTCAGTTTCTCAGCAATCTCAGCCGGAATCTTCTTCGGATCGGCGAAGAGAACGACCTCTTTCTCAGAAATATAAGCATAGCTGATCAGTACAGGATTGTATTTCACGTCTGTACCGCGGATGTTGAATGTCCAAGCCACTTCATCCAATGAGGAGAGAATGGTGAAGTCCGCACCAGCCTGATGCAGCATGTTGTTGATCTCGATCAGCTTGTCCTCTGTGGATTTACCGCTCAGTTTTACAGGCATCTCAAAAGCCATGCCGTCAGGAATAGCAGGACGATCTTCCCAGATAGCATCCAGCAGATTGGCGCCACTGTTCAGAGCAATGCCTTTTCTCTTCAATGCCTTCTCCAGTGATTCAGCGTCGGCCATGCTGTATGTCAGTCCGTTCAGTCCGACGGTCTGACCCTTTTTCAGTTCTGCAATAAGAAACTGCGGAATGGTAGGCGTGCCTTCGATCTTCATCTTGTAAAGGTCGATGCCCGAGCCAGCGAGTTGTGTCGCTGATTGGAGAAAATAACGGGAGTCAGTCCAAAGTCCTGCTTTGTCAGCTGTAACTACGATGGTTCCGAAGGATCCTGTAAAGCCGGAGATCCATTCGCGGTATTTCCAGCAGGCCGCAGGATATTCGCTCATGTGCGGGTCGGATGTTGGTATGATGAACGCGTCGATTTTGTGTTGTTTCATTGACTCTCTCAGAGCGGAGAGTCTTTCAGGAATACTCTTTTTCATGTCAGTATGTTTAAAGATCTTATTTCCGACAAAGTTAGCATTATTCTCGGTATAGTAAAAAAGTAAAATGCGGCTTATGTTTTTCTTTCAGCTTTACTTGCACTATCTTTGCAATAGTTGTGAAGATAATACTAAAACGCAAATATCATGAAACGAAATATCATCTGCCTGTTGTCTGCGCTTGTCTTACTCCTGCTGAACTCATGCACGGCCTATTATTATTCGATGCTTGACTCCAACGACTCGAATGGTGGAAAGAATCTCAGCCATGACTTCGTACAGGAAAACGACAGCGCTGTCGTTACCTATTGCTTCACCGGTGAAAATGCGCCGGTCGCAATCTCCGTCTATAATAAGCTCGACGAACCGCTCTATGTGGATTGGGCACGTTCGGCACTGATCATCGACGATGTAGCTTCCAACTATTACCAATCTTCTGCGATTGTTCATCCCGATGAGGTAATGCCGACCGGCATGCCGGTTCCGAAAGGCATTGGTTTCGTGCCGCCGCATTCCCGTATCGTAGAGACGCCTTTGCAGCTCTCTAACATTACCTATAAGAAGATTCCCAAGGAGGCTTATTCCCCGCAGACCTTTGCACGTGCAAACAACGGTGAGGTGACGCTTCCCACATGTAACTTCACTGAAGCCAACAGCCCGCTTTTCTTCCGCAGTTACCTGACTCTTTTTGTCGGCGACAAGGATGGAAAGGAAAAACAGCACATGAATTTTCAGCGAAGCTTCTTCGTCTCCAAGGTGATTCGAGGCGGAACGCTCTCTCCGGACAATCTTCTGCTTTGTAAGAACAAAGCCGGCGACTTCTTCTTTATTTCTGATCATAAGAGCGAGACGACTGGAACGATTGCTGCAGCCATAGCCGTTGGCGCGGTCGGTGTAGCCGTCGGTGCAACCATTTCGCCTAACGAATACTAACGCATATATATAGATGTAGAATGAGTTCCTCGAGTATTCTTGATTTGAAGACGGTTCGTCTCAGTGAATCCGGCGATGCAGTGATCATTCTTGATCAGACGCAGCTTCCGCTTCGGGAAGTTTACATCGAACTTCGCACGAAGGAGGATCTCTTCGATGCCATCCGCAAGCTGAAGGTTCGTGGAGCTCCCGCCATCGGCGTTGCTGCTGCTTACGGAATCTATGTCTGTAGCAGAAGTCTTCAGGTTTCCACGTATGCGGATTTCCTTTTCGAGTTCCGGAAACTAAGAAGTTATCTTGAGTCATCGCGTCCGACGGCAGTCAATCTCTCCGCAGCCCTTGAGCGAATGGAGCAAACGGTTACTGCTTCGAAAGACAAGCCGATTCCGGATCTTCTCGAAGCCTTGCACATCGAATCCGAAGCCATTCGCAGTGAAGATGCAGCCGCATGCAGGAAGATAGGAGAGAACGCCTTGACATTACTTCGTCCCGGCATGGGTTTGCTGACGCATTGTAACGCGGGACATCTTGCCGTTTCGGAATATGGCACAGCACTTGCCCCGATCTATCTTGGAGAAGAGCGCGGTTACCATTTCAAGGTCTTTGCCGACGAAACCCGCCCATTGCTTCAAGGCGCCCGTCTGACATCCTACGAACTTCACCGTGCCGGCGTTGACGTGACGCTCATTTGTGACGACATGGCTTCGTATGTGATGCAGCAAGGCTGGGTCAATGCCGTTTTGGTGGGTTGTGACCGTGTCGCCGCCAATGGAGATACGGCCAATAAAATCGGAACATCGTCCGTCGCAATCCTTGCACACTATTATCATGTCCCTTTTTATGTGCTTGGACCCGAATCGAGCATCGATGTTCATTGTCCTAATGGCAAAAACATTCCTATCGAACAACGTGATCCTTCCGAAGTAACGGACAAATGGTATCAGCATCCTATGGCTTCTAAAGGTGTGAAAGCCATCAATCCAGCCTTCGACGTTACACCTCACGAACTGATAACGGCTATCATCACCGAGAAAGGAATCCATTATCAGAATCAGAATAAGGTAGAAATCTGACGGAAAGAAGAAGCTGAAAAAATATACCATTGAATCAGCCTCTTCCGACTATGAAAGAAAAAAATTTCAACCATGGTTAAAATATTTTCGCATAGTATCCCAGACTCGCTCATCTAATGATCTAGAAAGTTTCAACCATGGTTAAAACTTTTTCCATTCGTAGAAGCACTTCAAAGAGAGAAAGAAAAATAGAGAAGAGAAGGAGAAGAAATAAATTTTTAAAAGAAAATTTTGATTCTAAATAAAGTATCTGTAATTTTGCTGCCCGTTTAAAGAATGTAATAAACAACAAAATAATAACATTAGATTATGATTGTAGTTCCATTGAAAGAAGGCGAGAACATAGAGAAAGCGCTGAAAAAGTTCAAAAGAAAGTATGAGAAGACGGGTATCGTAAAAGAATTGCGTGAACGTCAGGCTTTTGAAAAACCGTCCGTTACAAAGCGGAAGGAGATGATGCGTGCAGTCTATGTAAAGCATCTGCAGCAGGAAGAAGAACAATAAAAAATAGGTCGCGAGACTTGTTTATTCCGATTCTATTCCCTACATTCGTTGCATGAATACAGAGGGAATCAACTGGATCGGAAAATTTGTGGAATACTTACAGTACGAGCGGAACTATTCAGCTTGTACTGTTACTGCGTATACAAAAGACCTTTCCGAGTTTGAAGGTTATGTAAAAGAACATAAAGACGGCGGCTTCCTTCCGGAAGAAATCGACAGCGACATCGTAAGAAGTTGGATGCGCAGTTTGATGGAGGAGAGGATGTCGCCCGTTTCAGTTCGTAGAAAACTCAGTTCCCTCCGATCTTTTTTCAAGTATCTGCGGAAGAAGGGCATTATACAGTCCGATCCGCTTCGTTTGGTGTCTGGTCCGAAGACCAAGAAACCCATTCCCTATTTTGTTGATGACGATTCCATGGAGCATCTTTTGGATGAAGATGAGAAGGAAGAAACGGATGATTTCACCAATGTCCGTGACGATCTGATTATGGAGATGCTTTATGACACAGGTATTCGCCGTGCGGAATTGATAGGCATCCATGACGGAGATGTGGATTTCGGAGCCATGACATTACGAGTTACCGGCAAACGCAACAAGCAGCGGCTGATCCCTTTTGCCGAGAAACTGAAAGAACGAATGCTTCATTATATAGATGTACGTGCGCGTGAGGTGAAAAATGATACCGGTTGGCTTTTTGTACGCCCCAATGGCGAACAATTATACCCTGGTATTGTTTATAAGGTAGTAAGGCGTCAATTGCAGACCATACCGACGCTTGCCAAACGGAGCCCGCACGTGTTGCGTCATTCGTTTGCAACGAGTATGCTAAACAACGGCGCGGAGCTGAATGCAGTGAAAGAATTACTCGGACACAGCAGCCTGGCTTCCACCAGCGTTTATACACATACGACCTTTGAAGAGTTAAAAAAAGTGTATCATGCTCATCCAAGAGCAAAAAAAGAAGGAGGTTTTTATGGAAATTAGAATTCAAGCTATCCATTTCGATGCCACTGATCAATTGAAATCGTTCATCGAAAAGAAGGTGTCTAAACTGTCGCAGTATTACGATGCTATACTTCAGGCAGAAGTTACGTTAAAGGTAGTAAAGCCAGAAACCGCGATGAATAAGCAGGCTGGTATTAAATTGAAGATTAAGAATGGCGATTGTTTCGCGGAGAAAATCGAAGATTCTTTTGAAGCCTCTGTTGACGGTTGTGTGGAAGCATTGGAGAAACAGCTCGTTAAGTTCAAGGAAAAAATCAGAGCAAAATAAAAAATTCATTAGAAAATTTGGTATGTAAGAAATAATGCATAAATTTGCAGCCGTTTCGCCCCTACAGACGAAGCGGCTTCATTTTAATGGAGTCAGATATTGCCTCTTTAGCTCAGTCGGCCAGAGCACGTGATTTGTAATCTCGGGGTCGTTGGTTCGAATCCGACAAGAG
>CAZIVE010000089.1:7881-11189 GCA_964542435.1 uncultured Parabacteroides sp. | reverse complement strand
CATTTTTGAAGCTCTTCGTCTCATTTTCCATACGGGGGAATGCATTTTCTACGTCTCCAAGCCTCATCGTACATAAAAAAAGTTCCGGACATCGTGCGACGCCCGGAACTTCTATGCGCTTTAGCTATTAAAGACGTGCTTTGATAGCTTTTGATTCTGCTTCATAGCCCGGTTTGTCGAGCAGAGCGAACATGTTCTTCTTGTATGCCTCTACACCCGGCTGGTTGAACGGATTGACGCCCAGCATATAGCCGCTGATGCCGCAGGCCTTCTCGAAGAAGTAGAAGAGTTGTCCGATGTAGAATGCATTGATCTCAGGCATGGTGATCTTGATGTTCGGAACGCCGCCGTCCACATGAGCCAGCTGTGTGCCGAGTTCTGCCATCTTGTTCACTTCGTCCACGCGTTTGCCGGCGAGGAAGTTCAGTCCGTCGAGGTTCTCCTCATCAGACGGAACGATCATTTTGTGGCTCGGACTTTCAACGGAGATAACGGTTTCGAAGATGGTACGTTCGCCTTCCTGCATCCATTGGCCCATGCTGTGAAGATCGGTTGTCAGATCTACAGAAGCCGGGAAGATTCCCTTATGTTCCTTGCCTTCGCTTTCACCGTAAAGCTGTTTCCACCATTCAGCGACGAAGTGGAGTTTCGGGTTGAAGTTGGCGAGGATCTCGATCTTCTTGCCACTCTTGTAAAGAGCGTTGCGTGTGGCAGCATAGATGGCAGAAGGATTTTCCTCGAAAGGAACGTTGCGGTCGGTAGCCTTTTCGAAAGAAACGGCACCGGCGATCATCTCGCGGATGTTGATGCCTGCAACAGCGATAGGCAGCAGGCCGACCGGAGTCAGAACAGAGAAACGTCCGCCTACATTATCAGGAATGATGAAGCGTTTGTAACCCTCTTTTGTAGCGAGAGAATGCAATGCGCCGCGTTTGGCATCCGTGATAGCCACGATGCGCTGCTGTGCTTCCTTTTTGCCAACGGCAGCTTCAAGCTGTGTGCGGAGCAGACGGAAAGCGAGTGAAGGCTCTGTCGTCGTGCCCGATTTGGAAATATTGATGATGCCGAACTGTTTTCCTTTCAGGATTTCCAGCAGTTCGTAAAGATAATCTTCGCCGATGTTGTTGCCTGCATAGAGAATGACAGGATTCTTGCGATCCTTCTGGAGCAGGTCGAAACTGTTGTTGAGTGCTTCTACGGCAGCTTTTGTCCCCAGATAACTTCCGCCGATTCCGACAGCAACAACCACTTCGCATTTCGAACGCAGCAGAGCAGCTGTCTTTTCGATGTCGGCGATCTCTTCTTCCGTAATGGAAGAGGGAAGATGCAGCCATCCGAGAAAATCATTGCCCAGTCCTGTTCCGTCGAACAGTGTGGCGATACATTCATTTACTTTTGCTTTCTGTGAGAAAATCTGTTCACGAGAGACTGCATCGCTAACCTTATCGATGCATAAACTGATGTTTTTCATATCTGTTTTATTTAAACGTTTCTGTCAATTGCCGGATCTCTGTGATCGGCGAAGCTTTTTCGTATAAAATACGATGAAGCGTGTTGAGAATAGGCATATCCACTTTATACCTCTGGTTGAGTTCGTAGATACACTTTGTACCATAATAACCTTCGGCGATCATCTCCATCTCCAGCTGAGCCGTCTTGACGGAATAGCCTTTTCCGATCATCGTGCCGAACGTGCGGTTGCGGCTGAATCGTGAATAGGCTGTGACCAGAAGGTCGCCGAGATAGACGGAGTCGGTGATGTCACGCGGAAGGCTGTTGACCACTTCGAGGAAGTTGCGCATCTCTCCGATAGCGTTGCAGACGAGGACTGCCTGGAAGTTGTCGCCATATTTCATGCCATGGCAGATGCCTGCAACGATGGCATAGACATTCTTCAGCACAGCCGCATATTCGATGCCTCTGACATCCTTGCAGCAGCTGTTGTTGAGATAGAAGTTGTGAAAAGCGGGCGAAACTTTCTGTGCGTTGTTGATATCAGGACAGGCCAGCGTGAGATAGGAGAGATGCTCCTGTGCAATCTCCTCCGCATGGCAAGGACCGCTGACGACTGCAATCTGGTCGAGCGGCACCTGATAATATTGGGAAAGATAATCGGTGATCAGCATGTTTTCATCGGGAACGATTCCTTTGATGGCTGATATGATGAATTTGTCGCTCATCGAAGCGGTGACCTTTGCCAGATGCTGTTTCAGAAAGGGCGAAGGGATGGCAAGGATGAGCGTATCAGAATCCTCGATGACTTTGTTGATATCCGAATAGAAGTCGATTCGGCTGGTGTCGAACAGAACGGCGGAGAGATAGGCAGGATTGTGCCCCATCACCTTGAAATCCTCGATACGATCCGGACGACGCATGTACCAGTTGATGCGCTCTTGTGTGGAGAGCATGATCTTAGCCAGGGCTGTTGCCCAGCTTCCGCCTCCCATAATCGCTATTTTCCCCGGTATGTTCATGATTCGTGATATTTATTTCTTTTCTTCTTCGTCTTCTTTCTTAACGACTTTCTCCGGACGCATCTGTGGGAAGAAAAGCACCTCCTGAATGGCTGCCTGTCCTGTCATCAGCATAACGAGACGGTCCATGCCGATTCCCATACCTGATGTCGGTGGCATACCATATTCGAGAGCGCGCACAAAGTCCATGTCGATGAACATCGCTTCGTCGTCGCCCTTTTCGCTCAGTCTGAGCTGTTCCTTGAAACGTTCCAGCTGATCAACCGGGTCGTTGAGCTCTGAATAGGCGTTGCACAGTTCGTGACCGTTCACCATCAGTTCGAAACGTTCGGTGAGATCCGGGTTGTGACGGTTGCGCTTGCAGAGCGGAGACATCTCGATAGGATAGTCGGTGATGAAGGTCGGCTGGATGTAGTTGCCTTCGCATTTGGCTCCGAACATTTCGTCGATGATCTTGCCTTTGCCCATGGTCTCGTCGATCTCGATGTTGAGATCTTTGCAAACCTTACGCAATGCATCTTCATCCATTCCGGTGATGTCCACACCTGTGAATTCCTTGATGGAGTCGATCATGCTGATGCGTTTGAACGGAGCTTTGAAGCTGACTTCGTTTTCGCCGATCTTGACCGTATCTGTTCCGTTCACGTCGAGGCAGATTTTCTCAAGCATCTGTTCCGTGAACTTCATCATCCAGTTGTAATCCTTATAGGAGATGTAGATCTCCATAGCGGTGAATTCCGGATTGTGCGTGCGGTCCATTCCTTCGTTACGGAAGTCTTTGGAAAATTCATACACGCCTTCAAAACCACCTACGATGAGGCGCTTCAGATACAG
>CAZIVE010000089.1:5413-7781 GCA_964542435.1 uncultured Parabacteroides sp. | reverse complement strand
TAACGCTGCTCCGGATCGTTGAATCCGTCGTAAGCCACACCATCTTTATATTTTACGATAGGCAGCGGACGCAATGCTTTTGAAAGCACGGTCAGCTCCTCTGCATGAACGGAAATCTCACCGGTCTGCGTACGGAACACATATCCGCGGATGCCGACAAAGTCACCGATGTCGAGCAGTTTCTTGAAGACGACGTTGTAAAGATCCTTGTTCTCGTCGGGGCAGATGCTGTCGCGGGAAACGTAAATCTGAATTCTTCCTTCTGAATCCTGCAAACTCAGGAAAGAGGCCTTGCCCATGATACGACGGCTCATGATACGTCCGGCGATGCTGACACGTCTCTGTTCCGCGTCATCTTTGAACGACGCTTTTATTTCATTTGAGAATGCATTGGTTTCGTATTCTGCTGCCGGATAAGGTTCGATGCCCATCTGGCGAAGTTGTTCCATACTGTTGCGACGGAAGATCTCCTGCTCACTTAGTTCTGTACTCATTATTGTTTAATCTTTCTATTATGCTTATTGTGCGCAAAATTACAAAAACTTTCTAACTATACTGATAAACTTTCAGACCGAACTGAGGAACGATAGCCAGCAGATGGTCGAAGATGTTCGATTGGATGCTCTCATAGTCTTTCCAGACTTTGTTGCTGGAGAAGAAATAGATCTTCAGGGGCAAGCCATATTCCGTGGTCTGCTGCTGTGTGACGATCAGATCCAGTTTCTGGTTGACTTCGGGAATGGTCCGAAGGTAGCGTTCCGCATAATAACGGAAGAGCTGTGAATTGGTAGGCTGTTCGTCTTGCTTTGGTGTATAGTCTTTCATGAGCGGGACATCCTTACGGATCTGATCGATCATTTCGGGAGTGCAGAAATGAATGGTCTTCAGATCCAAAGAGATCGTCTTGTTTACCAGCCGTCCGTCCGATTCCTGCATGCCCCGATAGTTCTGGAAGGAGTTGTTGACCAGGGTGACCGGAGGAATCGTCGTGATGGTATTGTCCCAGTTCTGCACCTTCACTGTGTTGAGCGTGATCTCTTTTACAATGCCGTTCGCATTGGCCGAAGGCATCGAAATCCAGTCGCCGACGTGCACCATGTCGTTTGCGGAAAGCTGAATTCCCGCCACGAATCCGAGAATCGTGTCTTTGAAGACCAACATGAGGATTGCTGCCGAAGCGCCCAATCCGGCAAACAGCGTAGCCGGTGATTTATTGATGATAATAGAGATGACAATGATGCCGCCGATGAAGAAAAGGATCACCTGGAAGACCTGGATCACTCCTTTGATAGGCCGTTTCTTCAGATTGTCTCTCTTCTTTGAAATATCATGAAGCACATTGAGCACACCGTTTAAGGCCAATACAATCACAATCACGATGTACATAGCACAGACTCTCTGAGAGAATATCAGATAACCTTGACGGTGTACGAAAGCCAAAGGTGCGAATTCAAAGAAGACAAAGGCGGGAATAGCATTGACAAGTCTCTGCACGACTTTGTGTTCGATCAGCAGATCATCCCATTTTGCCTTTGTATGTTTGACAATGCGTTTCGCGGTTTTGATAAAAATGCTTTCGAGAAGATAATTGAGCAAGATGCACAAAACCAACAACATCACGGCAAGGGTCACTTCGTCTAAAGAATCAGCGATACTGTGAGGAAAGCCCCAGCTCACGAGTAACCCGTTCATCCATTCATCTAAACCAATCATTTTGTCTTTTATTTATAGATGTATTGAAACAAAGTTGTGAGTAAAATGTTACTATTTTATATCTTTGTTCCCGAATACAAATATCTGAAGAATTAATGAATTATCTGCAAGTTGACGAGCATAAATTGAGCAATGGCATGTCGGTGTGGCTCAATGAGGACAATAGTCAGCCCAGGGTTTTTGGAGCGATAGTGGTGAAAGCCGGTGCTAAAGATTGCCCTAACACAGGCATCGCCCACTACTTCGAACACATGATGTTTAAAGGTACCGATAAGATCGGAACGCTCGACTACGAGTCCGAGAAGGTGATCCTTGACATCATTGCTGAGAAATACGATATGTTGGCTCATACCACAGATCCTCAGAAACGCAACCATCTTCTGAAAATTATCAACGACCTGAGTATAAAAGCTGCCGACTATGTTGTCCCGAATGAATTCGACCATCTGATTACGCGTTTTGGTGGAACCAGATTGAATGCCGGGACCTCATATGATTATACAACCTATTTCAATATCTTCTCTCCCGAATACATGGAGCAATGGGCGGAGCTTAACAGCGAGCGCCTTATCAATCCCGTGTTCCGCCTTTTCCAGAATGAACTGGAGACGGTCTATGAGGAGAAGAACATGCAGAACGACAAGCTGGGAAGTCT
>CAZIVE010000089.1:0-5313 GCA_964542435.1 uncultured Parabacteroides sp. | reverse complement strand
GTTCCCGCCAATCATCCCGATAAGATCGCATTGAACATTGCGGTGGGTCTGCTCAATAACTCCAATGGTACCGGATTGCTCGATAAACTGACAGTCGAACATAAGGTTGTAGCTACTATGGCTGTCAACGAGAGTATGAATGATACCGGCATATTGGGCGTATTGGCCATGCCGAGATTGTTCTTCCAGTCGTACGGCTCGGTGGAGAAACTCGTTTGGCAGCAGATTGACCGTGTCAAATCGGGTGATTTCAGTGACGAGCTGTTTCAAAGTCTGAAGCTGGAGGAGAGGAGAGATTATCAGACAAGTCTCGAAGAGATCAGTGATCGTGCACAGCAGATGATCCGTATTTTCTCACAAGGGAAACATTGGCAGGATTATCTGGATGAGGTGGCACGTATCGAACAGCTCACCAAAGAGGATGTGATGGATGTTGCCCAGCGTTATTTCGGGAAAGATTATCTCTTTGTCACGAAAAAGAACGGTAATTATCCGAAGGAGGTACTTCCAAAGCCCTCTTACAGTCCGATTATCCCCAAACATACCGGTGAGAACTCGCCCTATGTTGAAAAGCTGTTGCAGATACCAGTCCGGAGAAGGCAGCCCCGTTTCATCGATTTCAAGAAAGATGTGCTCTGTACGCAGATCACACCTCTGGTGAAGCTTTATTCCAATATAAATCCGGTGAATGATATCTTTACTCTGGATCTTTATTTCGGCGTGGGTTGCATCGAACAGCCTCTGCTGATGCAATTGGCCGGTTACCTCTCATTTCTCACGGTGAAAGGACTTTCGTTCGAGCAGTTCCATCAGAAGTTGCAGACCTTGGGAAGTGTCATCAACTTCGGCTGTACGGATTCCGATTTCAAGATCATGGTCACCGGATTCGACGATCATTTCGAAGAGACCTTGGAACTGATCGGCGAGTTCATGCGCAATGTCGAATCGGATGAGAAGAAACTCTCGCACGTAATGGATGAGACCAAGGTGATGACGAAGACTTTTATCCGTTCCAATGACAGTCTGGCGAGGGCTTTGAGTGAAAAGACCTTGTATGGAGACCAATCCCGTTACCTTGCTATGCAGTCTTATCGTCAGTTGAAGAAGATAAAGGGACAGAACCTGATCGATCTTTTCCACCATGTTCTTTCTGTCGAATGTATCTTATGCTACACGGGACGACTCAACATCAGCCGTGTGAAGGAGAGTGTGGAACGCATTCTGCCTTTCGGTGATGTACAATGTGTTTCCAAGTCGCCTTATGTTCGCCCCTTCCAGACGAAAGAGGAACCAACGGTCTTTTTCCTCCATCTGCCTACCGTTAATCAAAGCATCATCAAAGGATTTATCTTGAGTGATCTTCTTCCAGATCGATCCACGCGAGGTGTCTCTCTGATGTTCTCACACTATTTTGGAGGAAGCATGCAGTCGCTTATGTTCCAGGAGCTGCGTGAGTTCCGCTCCTATGCCTATCAGGCTGCTTCGCGTTTCACTCTTCCGCCGTTGAGCAGGAAAGATAGACCCGGATGTTTCACCATGAGTCTTGCCACGCAGAGCGATAAGACGATTGATGCGCTTGAGGTGTTGTCTCATCTTATTGAAGAGATGCCTTTGCAAGAAGAGCGGTTGAACGCCGTCAAGCAGTCTATCTCGAATCGTATCGGTACGGATTATCCCTCGTTCCGTTCCCTTCCGCAGAAAGTCGCCAGTTATGTGCTTCAAGGATTGGATTCGGATCCTTCTGAACTTTTGCAACAAGTCTCCGAGAACCTCACCATCGAGGATCTGAGGGCTTTCTATCTGCATCATATCCATGCGCACCCCGTCAATTATGCCATTGTAGGGAATGAGACCCAGATCGATATGAAAAAGCTGGAGCAATTCGGCAAGGTGGTGCGTCTGTCGATTAAGGATATATATAATGTATGACTTTCTCAATGATATGAAACAAGTTCTCTATCTCCTAACTCTTTTACTGTTGGCTGCTGTGACTACTTCGGCACAGAACGTTCGGAAAGAATGGAAGGAGCCGGGCGTCAGTCATGAATTGGCGCAGTTCCGTAAGGCGCATTACCAGAATGTCCGTTACGATCTGTTCTTCCATATTCCCAGCGTCAAGTCGCAGAAGGTGACAGGCACGGAGACTCTTGCTTTCAACACGAAGGAATCTCTTCCTGTGATGATAGATTTCAGAGCTGAGGCTTCGCAGATTCATTCTGTAAAACTGAACGGCTCGGTTGTCCGTTATACATTGCAGCAGGAACATATCCTTCTGGCTTCATCATCCCGCATTGGAGAGAATAGCGTAGAGATCTCGTTCACTGCGGCCGACCAATCTCTGAACCGAAGAGATGAATTTCTTTATACCTTGTTGGTCCCCGACAGAGCCCGAACGCTGTTCCCCTGTTTCGATCAGCCGGATCTTAAATCCCGTTTCACATTGAAATTGGATGTACCTGCTGAATGGAATGCTGTAGGTAACGGACCGCTTCTGAATGAATCGGTGAATGCATCTGCCGGACGCAAGACGGTGACTTTCCGCCAGACGGAGCCGTTAAGTACCTATTTGTTCTCTTTTGTGGTTGGCAAATTGACGAAGGAAACCTTTGAACGAAACGGCAGAAGTCTTTCCATCTATCATCGGGAAACAGATCCGAAGAAGGCCGCTCAGACCAAGGATATCGCCTCTCAGGTGTTTGACGCACTCGAATGGCAGGAAAACTATACAGCCATCCCATATCCTTTTGCCAAGTACGATCTGATCATTATTCCGGGATTCCAATACGGAGGAATGGAACATACCGGCGCTACTTTGTACAACGACCGCCGTATGTTTCTCGAAGACAATCCTACGCTGGACGAGCAGCTCAACCGTGCTACGCTGATTGCTCATGAAACGTCACACATGTGGTTTGGTGATTATGTCACGATGGCTTGGTTCAATGACGTCTGGACCAAGGAGGTCTTTGCCAACTATTTTGCAGCAGCCATCGTCGACCCGCAGTTCCCGGCTGTCAATCATCGCCTCAACTTCATTACGAGCTACGTACCGTCTGCCTATTCGGAAGATCGGACAGCGGGCAGTAATCCGATCCAGCAGCAACTCGACAATCTTCAGAATGCCGGTTTGGTTTATGGTAATATTATCTATGACAAATCTCCGGTCGTCCTCGAAATGCTTGCCCGCAAACTGGGGAACACTGCTTTCCGCGACGGACTGCGCGAATATCTGAAGACTTATGCCTATAGCAATGCCACGTGGGACAATCTGATTGCCATCCTCGATAAATATACCAAGGATGATCTGACTTCCTGGAGTCGTGTTTGGTGCAGGGAAGAGGGAATGCCCGAAGTTTCGGCTGCTATTGTCGGCGATTCGCTCGTTGTGGAGCAGAGAGATCCTTTGAAGAGAGGGCTTCTCTGGCCGCAGGATTTGAAATATGCAATAATATATAAAGGTAAGACGGATACATTGACGGTCTCTTTGACGGCACAATCTTCTCTTTCCGTGATGAAACTGCCGGAGAAAGCGGATGCCGATGCCTTGATCATTCCCAATGTGGACGGTCGCGGCTATGGCTTCTTCAGAATCCGTTCGGCTAAAGCAGACGAACTTTTCAGCGCTATGCTGGGTTCGAAAGATGACGTGATGCGCAGCTCCATCCTGATGACATTGTACGAGAACATGATGAATGCAGTCGTTACGCCGGATTGGCTCTGCAAGTCTTTGCTGCGCTCGCTCCCTTCGGAGAAGAATCCGCTGCTTTATTCTCTTTCTATGAGCTATCTTTCCGGAGCACTTCGACTGATGGCCGTCCAGCCTCAGGAACTTGAACCGGCTCTTCGTTCCATCGTGTCGGACAATGCCTCTGAATCATTTCGCCTGCAGGCTTTCCGAATGCTGATTTCCCGCTCGCGAAGCGACGCAACCAATAACTGGCTCTACACGATTTGGAAGACACGTCAGGCACCCGAAGGTTGTTCATTGAGCGAGAACGATTATGTGAACATGTCTTACGAACTGGCGATTCGCATGCCGGATCGTGCTGATGCCATCGTTGCAGAGCAATACAGTCGTTTGACCAATCCCGATCGGAAGGCACAGTATCGGTTCATCTCACCTTCTGTTTCGCCGATGAGTTCTGTACGCGACAGCGTGTTCCAATCCCTAATGAAGGCTGAAAACCGTCGGGTGGAGCCGTGGGCTTCGTCTGCACTTTCTTATCTGAATCATCCGCTGCGCCAGGCTGAGTCGATTAAATATATCCGACCGGCTTTGGAAAAGCTTCAGGAGGTACAGCGTACAGGCGATATCTTCTTCCCTTCATCGTGGGTAGGTGCTTTGCTGCAAGGTCATAATACGAAGGCCGCACGAGATGAAGTGGATTCGTTCTTCCGCTCTCATCCGGACTATCCGAAGATGTTAGGACTGAAGATCAAGCAGCGAGCCGACCATCTTTACAGAATCCGTTAATTGTTTGTAGTTTGATTCAAATTTATTGATTATATGAAAAGAGTTATTTGTCCTAAATGCAAAACAGAGATACCTTTCGATCATCCTGCTTCAGATAAAGAGGAGATTGTGCCTTTCACCTGTCCGGAATGTGGACATAAGTTCCGGATCAAGATCCTGGCAACGCTTCCTTCAGATTCTGCACAAACGTCAGGGGAGGAAGAAGGACAGATGCCCTTCGGGTATATTTCTATTGTAGAAAACAAATTCTGCTACAAGCAGATTTTCCCCTTGCAGGAAGGTGACAATGTCATCGGCCGCAGCAATAAGGATACCGATGGCGTTGACATAGCCATCACCACAACCGATCCGAGTATGGGGCGCAAACATTGCGTTATCAATGTGAACCGCAACAAGCAGGGCAAATTAATCTATACGCTTCGCGACTTCCCCAGCCTGACGGGCACTTTCCTCGGAAGCGTCATTCTGGAGGATAAGGATCGTATCCGCATTGAAGATGCTGCTGTCGTGACCATTGGTGCCACTACCTTTATCCTTCACACGCCCGACGGAGAGGACAATTAACGATTGACGTTCATGCTTTAATCCGAAGCCGAAAAGAAACAAACAACCCTTGTTTAGGAGCACTCGACAGCAGAGTATAGCTTTCTTACCCTTGTTTAGAAACACTCGACAGCGGAGTACAGCTTTCGCACCCTTCTTTAGGAGCGCTCGACAATCGACTACTGCTTTCGCACCCTTCTTTAGGAACACTCGACAGCAGAGTATAGCTTTCTTACCCTTGTTTAGGAACACTCGACAGCGGAGTACAGCTTTCGCACCCTTCTTTAGGAGCACTC
>CAZIVE010000088.1:0-11278 GCA_964542435.1 uncultured Parabacteroides sp. | reverse complement strand
CATATCATCTGTCAGATTGTCCACTATGGAATCATCTTCATAGATACGAAGACGATCATGAAGACGTTTTATGGTCTGATGCAACGACTTGATCTGCTGCTGCATGTTGTGGATGACATCAATACCTTCAATGTTGATTGACAGATCGTAATACATGCGTGCGTACTGTTCCACTTCTGGAAGATCCGCAACAGGAAGATACTTTTCTCCGTTAATCTCATTCAGTGTCACCAATCCGCCTTCATCCAGAGACAGGATGAACGATGGGTCAATATGACATTTCTCGCAATACTCTTTGACAATTATATAATCTGTTTTCATGACTTCTTCCTCTATTTATTAAGATCCTGCAATTGTTTGAACAAATCCCTCTGTTTGTCGTTCAGCACGGTCGGGATGTTAATTACGAAGGTGACAATCAAATCACCGAACGAGCCTTCGCTGCGATAGATCGGGAACCCTTTCCCCTTCAGACGCACCTTGCTGAGATTCTGCGTGCCGGGCTTGATGTGAAGACGCACCTTGCCATCGAGAGTATCCACAACGACATCCCCACCAAGAACAGCCGTATAAAGATCTATCGAAACCGTCACATAGAGATCATTGGCCACACGCTTGAAGTCGTTATCGTCAACAATGACGAAGGTAATATAGAGATCACCCGCAGGACCGCCATTGGCACCTTCGCCACCTTGTCCAGAGAGTTTAATGGTCTGGCCGTTGGCAATACCAGCCGGAACCGTGATCCTAAGATTCTTTCCGTTGACCGAAAGCACCTGCTTGTGCGTTTGCGCAGCCTCTCTCAACGTAAGATGAAGTTCAGACGTATAATCCTGGCCGCGGAAGCCATACGAAGCACGGCTTGAACCGCGGGCATGACGTCCGAAAAGTTGCTCGAAGAAATCAGAGAAGCCTTCTGCATTACCGGTTGACGAAGACCAGAAGGTCTCGCCATCATTTCCGGTAAAGGTCGTACCTCCATTGCCGAAGTCTTGTGACTGTGCTCTTGCCCCGTCTGCATGCTGCCAATCGCTCCCAAACTGATCGTATTTACTACGTTTGTCAGGATCACTAAGAACCTCATTGGCCTCGTTCACCTCCTGAAACTTTCTCTTGGCATCCGGATCATTAGGATTCAGATCAGGATGATATTTACGAGCCAGCTTCTTATAAGCCTTCTTAATATCGTCCTGAGATGCATCACGTGAGACGCCCAGTATTTTGTAATAATCTATATATTCCATAATACACCTCCATTATTCACTCAATTAACGTCTGCAAGAAGTATGCCTATCAAAAGGAAAAAAAGAATAATCTTAAGGAAAAATTGCTTCGTAATTTTGTCAATATGAACAAACGTTATGGCATAATAGTTGTATCTTCGTACTTCGAAAAACAAGATTAGAATTTATGGATATACCTTTCAGACCGATCACCATCAAAGACAAGGAGGAGATCACCTCCCTGACTTTGCCTAGTGACAATCAGAATTGCGATTTTTCATTTGCCAACATGTGCAGCTGGAGATTTCTCTATGACAGTGAATTCGCTGTCTCCGACGGTTTCCTTCTGATCCGTTTTCTCATCGAAGACAAAAGTCGTTTTGCATATATGATGCCCGTGGGAAACGGAGACATGAAAGCCGCCTTGGTGAAACTTCAAGAAGATTCACTCAAACATGGCCATCCTCTCTGCATGCTGGGTATCACCAACGACAATAAAAAGATTCTGGAAGCTCTGATGCCCGGCGACTTCTATTACATCGATGAACGCGACTTCTACGATTACGTCTATCTACGCGAGAACCTAGCTCTTCTGAGTGGGAAGAAGTATCAACCTAAGCGCAATCATATCAACAACTTCAAGAAACGTTATAATTACGAATACATCAACATTACGCCACAGATCGTGCCGCAATGTCTGGAACTGGAATGCAAATGGTTCAAGGAAAATCGCACTGATGACGACAAGGAAGAACTTTCCGATGAAAGACGTTCCATGACCTTTGCCCTCCACAATGCAGATGAACTGGGACTCATTGGTGGTGCAATCCGCGTAGATGGTGAGATTATTGCCTTCTCATTCGGTGCACCAATCAATCATAATACGTTTGGCGTACATGTGGAAAAAGCGGATACTCGGTTCGAAGGAGCCTACACTGTTATCAATCAAGAATATGCAGCACATCTCCCCGAGCAATACATCTATATGAACCGTGAAGAAGACCTTGGTATTCCAGGGTTGCGTCAGGCAAAACTCTCCTATCAACCCATTCTCCTTGAGAAATGTGCAGCCGTAATGAATGCAGAAGCTGTAAATCGTCAGAAATGAACGATCAAGAAAGGCTGGAAGAGCTGTGGCGTATCTGCTTCGGAGATTCGAATTCATTCATCCGTCTCTTCTTCGATCATGTTTATAAAGATGAGAACACACTTCTCTTTAGAAAGTCCGGTCGCATCGTCTCTGCGCTGTTTGCCATTCCCTATCAGATGATCCTGAATCAGAAAATCATCAGCACCGCCTATATATGTGGTGTTTCAACCGATCCACAAGAACGGAATAAAGGATACATGTCCCAGTTGCTGAATGAATCCGTTGCCTGGTTGAAAGAGAAGAACTACAGAGCTGCTACTTTAATGCCTGCCGAAGAATGGCTGTATGATTACTACGCATCCTTTGGTTATGAGGAGGCTTTTCTCACCAGCGAAAGACAATATATACGGAATGCATCCGATGTAACAGAAGAGGTAAAGTCTATTCATGTATCAAGAGAAGATGCTGAATCCTATTTCCCCATCTTTTCAAAGCTAGAACATCAACGTTCCAATACCGTACTCCATTCGAGTCAGGATTTCCACATCGTCTTGGATGATCTTTATGCCGATAAGGGAGAAATGGTTGCCCTTGTGGATGACGAAAGGCAATGTTTAGCTCTTGGTTTTGTAAAAAGGACCAAAGGAAGCAACATGATTGTGTTAAAAGAACAGCTCTATGAAACGAAGGAACTACGAGATTCACTCTTCAACGCGACGACTCGACTTCTGAACGTAGAAAAGCTGAATTGGATTGAAGCAGACGAATCGTCCACGGCTGAAGCAAGAGGAATGATTCTAAAACTGGATGAAAAACTCGATCTCTCAAGTTGCATCAACCACGCCGGAAGCATCAATATGATGCTTGACTGAGTCTTTTTATTCCTCAATCTGATAAATTTTCATCTTATTATACAATGTCTTGCGGTCGATCCCAAGCAGAATCGCGGCTTTCGACTTGTTATGTCCAGATTCCTCGAGAGCTTTAAGGATCAAATTTCGTTCATGATTCTCATCCTTGAGATGAATTGGGGTCTGTACTTTTGTTGAATCAGATGTCAACTCTTCGGGAAGTTCCTTCAGCGTGATGAAACGACCTTGACAAAGTAAAGTGGCATACTTGATCGCATTCTTCATCTGACGAAGATTGCCCGGCCAAGAATAGGATTCGAACAGATGAATTGTCTCTTCATCAAACCCAATGATGTCTTTCTGCAATTCACCGTTCGCCTGGTCAAGAAAGAAATTGGCAAAGAGCATCAAATCTTCCTTACGATCTTTCAAATCTGGAATTCGAATCGTAAATTCATTAATACGATGATAAAGATCCTCTCGGAATTCACCCTTGTCAATCGCCTCCCGCAGATTCTCGTTAGTGGCAGAAATTAGACGAACATCAATGGAAATCTCTTGATTGGTCCCAATCGGTTTGATTGTTCGTTCCTGCAAAGCACGCAAGAGCTGTACTTGAACCTCATAGGTCAGATTACCAATCTCATCGAGAAAGATGGTTCCTCCTTTGGCAGCTACAAAAGCTCCGGTCTTATTATCGATCGCACCCGTGAAGGAGCCTTTCACATGACCAAAAAATTCCGATGCTGCCAAATCCTTGGGAATCGCTCCACAATCGACAGCAACAAACGGTGCATTTTTACGATTGCTCAATTCATGAATACGCCGAGCTATCTGCTCCTTTCCTGTACCGCTGGCACCGGTTATCAACACGGACATATCAGTCGGAGCAACCAAACGCACATGCTCGTATAGCAATCGTGCTGCCTGGCTTTGTCCTTCAATAAACGAAGATGATGAGTTGTCCTGTTTACTCGAATGGCGAGATTCTTCCACTTTGATGGTTTCGTTAATTTTCGAGAGCAGATCTTCGGGGTTCAACGGTTTTGCTATATAATCCGAAGCACCTAACTTCATCGCTTGGACAGCAGATTGGATATCCGCATAGCTCGTCATCACGATGACTGGAAGCTCTTTGTTTTTCTCATGAATCCATTTTAGCAAATCGATTCCTGAACCGTCTGGCAGGCGAAGATCAGAAATCAGCAAATCATAATTTTCCTTTTCAATAGCCTGGCGTGCATCTCCTGTAGACGAAATCGATTTGACATTAAAACCCTTCTTGCTCAACCAAGTGTTAAGCATCAAAGCAAACGTAATATCATCTTCAACGATAAGTATAGAAGGCATTTTCTAATTAAATCTTTAATCTGCTGCAATTATTAGTAGAGCAAAGGTAAGAAGTTTTTCTTAATGTAAGTCAAATATCGAACGGTTAGTTTATAAAGCATGACCCTATAGAAACCAAAAAGCACCTTTCACAAGGTGCTTTTTGCTTTTGCAGACTTAATTAGAATACTCGAACTTTAATCTTTTTGTTTCTTACAAAACTTATATTTCTAAACTAATTTTCGGTTAAAATGCAGAAACGCTTTATCGCGCTTGCGCACTTATTATATAACGAATACCGTGCCACAAAATCCAAATGGCAGCGCCAATCGTTATTTATATATATGAAAATCAGCATATTTATATAATAATATCCTTATTTGAAGAAATTCTAAAGGTGCTGTAGAAAGTGTGGAATTCATATCTCATGTGTGGAAAAATTCCACAATTTTTCTTACACACTTTGAAGAATTGTAGAAAAAGCAGGCTCTCGAAACAAATCTTTACTTTCCATCTGGATTCTCATTCGCTTGATTTACCTGTTTAACCAATGTGATGGACTGTTCAATGACCTCATTTAATAGATTCTTCCAGCCAGAATCGTTCAATTCGCTGTCATTTTTTTCCAAAATACGTAAACGCTGTACCAAAGAATTGGCTCCGAGCATTGCAAAGGTTGGAATCAACTTATGTGACAACCTTGCGGATTCCATACGATTACCGTCAGTCAATGCCTTTTTCAAAAGATCAATGCTCTTATTGGTCTCCACAGTAAACGACTTGATGATGTTTTTCGAAGCCTCTCTATCTTCTCCGGCAAATGCCGTAAGAGAATCCAGTTTCAAACCATCCTTAACCTCGAGATGCACGGTCAACATTTCGTTTAGCAGCTTCACGAGTTGGGCAGCTGTAAACGGTTTATTGAGAAAACCAGTAAACCCAGCTTCTATATAATGGTCTTTCTCATTCGCTATGCTTGCGGAGAGTGCGATCACAGGAATCTTATCTGCATTAGGTAATCCACAGTCGCGAATCTCCTTCAACAAATGATAGCCATCCATTCCGGGCATTTGTATATCCGTGATAATGGCATCGAATTTCATATGGGACATCAATTCGGTCACCTGATGTGGATTGGTGCAAGAGGTTACTTCCACATGGCTCTGTTTGAGCAGTTCCTCGGTCAGTGCCAATTGTAAAGGATCGTCATCCACAAGCAGACAATAGACCTTCTGCTCTATAAACACAGGAGCTTCTTCTTCGTTATTTTGGGATTCCAACGCCTGATTCTCTGAGAGCGTGAGAGGAATGGAGAAGATGAAATCACTTCCCTTTCCCGGAATGCTTTCCAATGAGAGTTCGCCTTTCATCAGAGAGATGAGTTTGCGTGTGATAGAAAGACCCAAACCAAATCCTTCTACTTTATCTGTATCGGCGAGACGAATAAACTCAGAGAAAATCCGTTCACGCTCCGATTCGGGAATTCCTGGCCCGGAATCGCAGACTTTAACTGTCATGACATTGTTTGTTACAGAAACGATCATCGCGATACGACCTTTCTCCGTAAACTTTATGGCATTGGATAACAGATTGCTGACGACCTGGCGAATGCGAATGGAATCACCCATATAGACCAGATTCATACCTTCTTTGTCTATCTGACGGATGAACTCCAAGCCTTTCGCATCCGAAAGAGGCTTGAAACTGGTGTAGATTTCATCGAACAACACCGGAATACGGAACGGAAGCGGATGAATTTCCATCTTCCCCGATTCGAGTCGCTGAAAATCGAGAAGGTCATTAACTAATGAGAGGATATGGTTTGACGAACCTTTCATGTTCTCCAGGTAATATTTCTGTCTGTCGTCCGGATGACGATGAAGCAAAAGATCAATGTAACCAATGATAGATGAAAGAGGTGCACGAATATCATGGCTGATGGTAAGCATCAGCCGTTCTCGCATATGAAGCAGATTTTCCGCATAGATTTTCGATCGTTCCAGTTGTTGTCGATAATAATTGTTCTGACGCAAAGCCCGCAGGATAATGATCAGGAAAAAGATCAGGATAACCATGGCCACGGCAGCAATCTCAGCAACCGATTGAGAAGTCTGCTTCATCAACGATTGCTTGTTCTGCATCTGTGACAATGACTCTTCCATCTCCTCCTCTTCTATGGTTCGGAGCATGCGATTGATTTCTCCTGTGATAACGCTGTTACTGTAACGCAGTTTGGATGCACGGTCCAATAAAATATCGGTTAGACGCTGACGACGACCCGAGACGCTGTCACGAATACTCTTGAGAACGCTCACGATAGTATCCGACTGATTGAAATCGGGTATATCGGAATTACTGAGCGAATCGATGATGATCTGACGGATCCTATTCACAGCGATCATGCCTGTATCATACTCATTATCAGGAAAAGCATTGGCAATGCTCTGGAGAAACTCCTTTTTCTTTCTCTGAGTCGCTTCTATGTCTCGTCGCGAAGACGATCGTTTACGAACCTGCCTGGCATTGCTCTTAACCACCGGTTTGACAATCGATCCTTGTCCTGAAATAGCCCGTTCAATATTCTCGATATACTGTTTCTCCGCATTCGTTTCATGCCACGTATCCACCAGATCCATTGTATTCTTACGTTTCTGCTCAATCAGACGACGTACCACATCAATATCTTGACGCTGTTTGCGAACGGTTATCAGTTGGCGGAGCTGCTTCAGATTCCCCTGCACCTTATTCAGATTGGAGTTGAAACGGGCCAATTCATCATCTGAAGTCTCGCCCAGCTGTCCCACTGTTTCACTCTCATAGAGCAAAGAAAGCGAATTAGTAATGAGATAGACCTTCTTACGAGGAATTGCATCCTGGTCTTCGCTTTGGACAGCTTTCTCCACCATCCGATAAACGTAGGTGACACAAGCTACCGCAATGGCAATCAGCAACAGATAGCCGACAACCACCTTGAGTGTTATATGTCCATTTTCTCCTTTCAGCTTACTCATATCAACATAAGAATGTACTTTTCTCCAGCCATCTGCAAAGGTAAGCGAAGATTCGCAAAATCAGATTGTCACTGAACAGATTTATCATTTATTCAGAGACGTCCAGACAAAAGCTAATGCAGCAAGATGATCCTATTCCACCATAAAAATCTTAGCCTTAATACGAAGCCACGTACCTTTACGAGACGCTGATGTGACGCGACAGAAAAAGGCTTTCCCCGCATCCATCAATCGGGAAATGATTTCATTCATTTCCTGCGGCACCCAACCAATCCTGACTGATTCAAAATAGATGGCAATGGCCTGTTCATCATATTCGTTCTTCGGATCTCTTCGCATCTTTAAAACTGTTTCCGGGATCAATTTAGGTTCAATGTCATCTATTTCTTTACAGAACGAAGTCCCAGCAACGACGATATTGAGCAGAAATATTTCTCGACTGAAAGGCAACAACGTATTCGCATTTGCCTGCGAACCTACCATGGCAAGCAGTTCAGGACTTATCTTGACAATATCCATAACTTAATTGATTAACAGATCTATAATTTCCAACAAAACGGATTTTCTTTTCTCCAATTCAGCACAAGCTGCATCAATCTCATCCACCTGAGCCTTGATCCATTTCTCATCCTTCAGATTCTCACGATAGATAAACGGGAACGAGTTGTTAAGTTCAGCAATCTGATGCTTTAGTTTCCCAATTCGATCTTTAAGATTCTGAATCAGATCTATGGTACAAATCTCTTTCTCTTTGTTCTCAGGAGAGCCAAGTTTAAGGAGGATATCACGAAGTATCTGCAATTCCGACATACGATAAGCTGCTTGTGCCTTCAAAAATAGTTCCTGCTCCTCTTCCGTCTGCTCAGGATGCAAGTCTGGATGAAGTTGCTTGACTAAAACATGATAAATATCTTTTATCTCTTTCGTCTCTTCTGAAGACAAAAAGCCTCCGGAAAGGAATTTTTTGGCCGCCTTCAATTGCTCCTCCTGATCGCGAAGCACTTTATAATAGTCCTCCAGTTTCCGATCTATCTCACGATTCACAGTTACCACATCGGGCTTCTCATCTCGATTCACATAAGCCTGAAGCATATCGCGCTTCATTGTCAAGGATTTGACCTCCGTCTGCAAGCTAAACAGCTGATACTTTTTATCCCCTAGGCAGGAAAGAAAGAGTGAAGTCAGGACAGCATTCTCGTGTGAAACCATTTCGTCCTTCTCTGTAAAAAGAGTTGAGAATTCTTTTTGCAGCGCATTCAATTCAGCCTCTCTCTGACGATAGTCATCTGTAAAATCGATGTTTGATGATGGTTCCATAACTTTATAATATGAATATGACCCGATAATAAATCAATGATATAAAGAAAGTAGATAGCGATAAGCTTTCAGATATTTATTCAAACGTCTGACCTCATCTTCACCAACGAACGGCATCCTGCGCACATCCATGTTATCTGTCAAATCATGGATTTTCACAGCCACAGCCAATGGATCAGCGGCGCATCTGTCAATATAGGCATCATAATCTTCGTCGTCTGACATTTTGGTAATGCAACGCAGAGCATCCATGATATTTTTAGGGAAGCCCTTTTCTTCTAATGCTTCGAAAGTCAAAGGCGTATCTTCAACTACATCGTGCAGAATGCCTACGATCTTCTCCTCCACATTCCGCCCCCTCATCATTACTCTCATTGGATGGTTGAAATAATCTTTTCCATACTTGTCCAACTGTCCTTGATGGGCATCTGAAGCGATGGCGATGGCTAAATCCAACAATGCTGAAGAATCCATTTATAATCTCGAATTTCTGTAAAGGTACACAATAATAATGAATAGAAAAGGGCAGCCATTTCAAAATGTACTGCCCTTGAGAAAAAGTTCGTGTGGTTCTATTCGAGTCTCTATACCGAATAACGTTTTAAATCTTATGTACCTTCCTTATTTGCGAACCAATCAGATGAGTTGCAAAGAGAGGAGCGAATTTATAGAATAGATTCATAGTCTTGGAATCTTTCCCAAGGAAAAGACGAGGTTTGTCTTGTTCCATGGCGGCGACAATCTGCTGTGCAGCGACAGCCGGAGGCATTGTCATTTTCTCTGCTTTCTTAACGTTGGCACCATCCAGATTCTCCTCAAGACCGGAATTCTTCAAGATATGCGTGCGGATAGCGCCAGGGAAAATGACCGTCACCTTCACAGAAGTACCTTCCAATTCTGATTTCAGACTTTCCGTCAGTATCTTCACCGCAGCTTTGGATGCACCGTAAATAGCTTGACCGGGAACAGGAAGAAAACCACCCATGCTCGATACATTCACGATGTGAGCTTCCGGACGAGTCAATAAATGTGGGAGGAATGACTTGATCATATAAAGCGTTCCCCAGAAGTTCACATTGAATATCCGTTCCACGACATCAAAACCCACATTCTGTATGGTGACAAACGGCTGAACGATTCCGGCGTCATTGATAAGTCCATCAACAGGTCCTTCTGCTACTGTCTTCGCCACAAACGCCTCCACTGCTGCTTTGTCTGTAATATTGAGAACGGCAGTGGACAAATTTCCTTTCTTCTCACCAGCCAATTCCGTCGTTTCCATTAATGCTTTCTCATTCACATCAACAGCTACGACCTTACTACCTTTTGCCAAAAGGTTCAGAACGATTTCACGTCCCATTCCATTACCACCACCTGTAACAACAATCTTTTTGTTTTCTGCCTTCATGACGTTTTTATTTTTAAGTACAATGACATTATCTTTAAATGACAGGACAAAAGTAAGGTGAAAAAGGAGTCACTGCAAGTTCTAAATATCTCGCTATGTGGTTGAAATTACCTATTTATAGCAATGAGAAGCAGCTTAAAACGCGAAAAATACAATGTAGAAAGCTTCCCGAAGATTTGAAACGCGAAAAATCTTTTGATTTCGTCACATTGACACGTAAAATTAACATTAAAGGTCCATAAAGGACAGATAAATCAAGGTTAGTTAGACAAAAAAAGGAGACCATCTTTTCAGATAATCTCCTGATTTTCAGTGGTCGGGGTGAACGGATTCGAACCATCGACCCCCTGCTCCCAAAGCAGGTGCGCTAACCGGACTGCGCTACACCCCGAATGCGGTGCAAAGGTAAGACATTATTTTAAAACGCAAAACTATTTTTTAGTTTTTGGTCTTTTTATCATCATTCTTACACAAATCATAAATATCATCCAGAAGTCTGCGACCAGAAGCCGTTCGGAAAATCTTTTCACGTACATTCGTAACAGCTTCGGGACTGATTGTGTCTTCATAGATATTGACTAAGAAATCCGCTTCCACCAAAATCTGATAATCCACACCGTCAATATTCGTATATGTGTGATGATGACCGACGAGATAACAGACACGATCAATCTGCTCCTGAGAATATCCGCCGACCTGCTTCAGTAACTTGGATGCTTCACCAGGGCCTTCAATTTCCTGATATTTTCCGTTACTTGAACCATATTTGCGCTCACTTTCATGGATTCCGATATCGTGAACGATACTTGCCGTCTCCAAGATAAAGAGCGTCTCGGCATCGACTCCTTCGAGCGTCCCAATCACAGCAGAAAAGTCATGTACCTTCATAAAATGCTGAATGCGCATGGCGTCACCTTTGTCATAGGCTGTCATAGCAGCTATCAATTTCGCATGTTGTAAATTCATTTACTGACCGGTTATTTTTAAAGAAGCGCAGACAGGAAAACCCGCTGCGCTTCTACATATATAAGATGTAATATATTCTAACG
>CAZIVE010000087.1:6095-11304 GCA_964542435.1 uncultured Parabacteroides sp. | reverse complement strand
CAGAACAACGATTATCTGCTGGAGATGGTCAACAACCTGCTCGACTTTTCCAAGATCGAAGCGGATCAGCTGGAGTTCATCTACAGCGATTTCAATCTTTCCGACCTGATGAGCACACTCAACCGCACCTTCAGCAGACGCGTTCCCGAAGACGTGAAACTGATCATGAAGATTCCGGACAAGCCTCTCATCATCCATTCCGAAAGATACCGCATCTCGCAAATCCTCACCAACTTCCTTTCCAATGCCTGCAAGTTCACGACGCAAGGCAGCATCACCTTCGGCTACGAGATAGAAGACAGCACCATCCTGTTCTACGTCATGGACACCGGCGAAGGCATCGATTCCAAATTCATGCCTCACGTCTTCGAGCGTTTTGCCAAGGACGACGATTTCGGACAAGGAGGAGGCATCGGACTTTCCATCTCTCACAAGATTGCCGAAGAGCTGGGCGGCGAAATAGGCGCAGAGTCGGAGAAAGACAAAGGCAGCCGATTCTGGCTCAGGATTCCTAAAGATGTTCCCTTCGACGATACACCGTTGTGATTTGTTTTAACCATGGTTAAAACATTTTGAGATACGATGCGACGCTTGCTGGCACACTAGAAAAATATTTTTTAACCATGGTTGAATATTTTCTGATCCAAGGGAAATCCAAACGTACTAACGAAGGGACGTTTATCAAACACTTAAAACACACATAAAAAGCCGTCCCGAAAACGCTCGAGACGGCTTTAAACGCTAATCCGTTTAATGTAAGCTGTGAGGATTAGTGGTGTTATTTCTGTGCATCCAGAATATCTACGGTATCGCGGGCAATCATCAGCTCCTCGTCTGTAGGAACGAGCATGATGGTGACTTTGCTGTCGGGTGTACTGAGGATGGCTTCCACGCCGCGAAGACCTTTGTTCTTCTCTTCGTCCAGTTTCATTCCCATATATTCCATTTCCTTGCAGACGTCGCGGCGAGTAACCCATTGATTCTCTCCTACTCCGCCCGTCCATACAAGGATGTCGCAACCATTCATGGCTGCAGCATACGCACCGATATATTTCTTGATACGGTAGTTATACGCATTCATCACCATCGTGGCGCGAGGATCACCTTTATAAAAGGCCGATTCGATGGTACGCATATCGGATGACATCTCCGACATTCCCAGAACGCCGCATTTGTTGTTGATGAAGCTGGACAATGCCATGCCGTCCATCTTCTCCTTATCTGCGATATAAGCCAAAGCTCCGGGATCGACATCGCCGCAGCGTGTGCCCATGATCAAGCCTTCAGCGGGCGTCAGACCCATAGATGTATCGACACATTTGCCATTCTTGACAGCTGCGATGGAACCGCCGTTGCCGACATGTGCTGTAATGATCTTCTGGCTTTCATAAGGAACGCCGAGAATCTCGCAGGCACGACGTGAAACATAGCGATGGCTCGTTCCGTGGAAGCCGTAACGACGGATGCCGTACGTTTTATACATCTCGTAAGGCAGACCGTACATATAGGCGTAGTCAGGCATCGTCTGATGGAAGGCTGTGTCGAAGACTGCAATCTGCGGAATGCCGGGAAGAATCTCTTCCATGGCACGGATGCCCTTCAGGTTGGCAGGATTGTGAAGCGGAGCGAGGTCAGAACACTCTTCCACTTTAGCAATCACTTCCGATGTGATGAGCACGCTGCTGGCAAACTTTTCTCCACCGTGAACGACACGATGACCAACGGCACCGATCTCGTCATAACTCTTGATGCAGCCGTATTCGCTACCTGTCAGCGTAGAAAGGATGAACTTGATTCCCTTCGTATGCTCCGGGATATACTCATCGAGCTTTACCTTTTCGCCCTTTTTATCAGTGAACTTGAGGAAAGAGTCAGGCAGACCGATTTTCTCTATGCCGCCCTGTGCAATGACAGTTCCTTCGGGCATTTCGAACAGTTTATACTTGATGGAACTGCTTCCACAGTTTAAAACTAATATCTTCATATCTGTATAATTTAAGTCGTTGATGAATGATTTATTTAGCGGCTTTCAATGCGATGGACTGATTGCATGCAATCGCGATCATCTTATAGACATCGTCAACAGAGCAACCTCTTGAAAGGTCGTTGACAGGAGCAGCCATTCCCTGAAGGATAGGTCCTACAGCTTCGGCACCGCCCAGACGCTGAACCAGCTTATAAGCGATATTTCCTGCATTCAATGACGGGAATACCAGAACGTTGGCTTTTCCGGCAACAGAACTGCCCGGAGCTTTCTGATTACCGACAGCGGGAACGAGAGCTGCATCAGACTGCAGTTCACCGTCAAGCTGAAGGTTCGGATCCAGCTCTTTAGCCAGACGCGTAGCTTCAACTACCTTGTCAACCAATTCGTGAGAAGCACTGCCTTTCGTACTGAAGCTCAGCATGGCAACACGAGGTTCGATGCCTGCAATGGCACGAGCGGTCTCAGCCGATGCAACAGCGATGCTGGCCAGTTCGTCAGCCTTCGGATCGGGCATAACGGCACAATCAGCAAAGACGAGAAGTCCGTCTTCACCATATTGTTTTTCTTTTACGAACATGAGGAAAGCTCCTGATACGCATTTCATGCCGGGAGCTGTGCGGATGATCTGCAAAGCCGGACGGAGTACGTTACCTGTGGTGTTGCGAGCACCGGCGATTTCGCCGTCAGCATCGCCACTCTTGATCATAAGACAACCGAGGAAGAGCGGGTCTTCAACCAGTTGAGCAGCCTTTTCAGGCGTCATTCCCTTCTTTTCACGAAGATGGAAAAGGAGATCAGCATACTGCTGTTTTTTAGCGTGGTCTTTGGGATCAACGATAGTCGCTTCGGAGATATGCTTCAAGGCATATTTGTCAACGAGAGCTTTGATCTCGGCCGGATCGCCGATTAAAATGATGTCTGCTACTTTGTCGGCCAGAATGCGGTCGGCGGCCTGGATGGTTCTTTCTTCAGTTCCTTCGGGAAGAACGATGCGCTGTTTGTTAGCTTTGGCGCGTGATACAATTTCTTTAAATAGATCCATGGATATTTTATTTAGTCGATATAAACTTACCAAATGAAAAACAAAAATAGGGAAAAAAGGTTCTTCTCCTCGTCAATTGACGTCATTTAACAATAGCGGAGCATTTCGGTCTAAACCGGAATCATCTGCTGAAGCTCTCCCGGAGTGATGTTGGCCATGATATTGCCATCCTGTGCAATAGAGATGGTGCCTCGCTCTTCCGAAACGATGATGACCAAAGCATCCGTTTCACGGCTCATGCCCAGTCCTGCTCTGTGACGAAGGCCCATCTCCTGCGGCAGATCGGAAGCTCGCGAGACAGGAAGGATGCAGGCTGCTGCGCGGATGCGTCCGTTGTTGATGATCATCGCACCGTCGTGCAAAGGACTATTCTTGAAAAAGATATTCTCGATCAGTCGTGCGTTCACTTCGGCATCAAACATCTCGCCGGTATGTTCATAGACGGCAAGATCCACATCTTTCTGAATCACGATGAGCGCACCGGTCTTCTTGCGGGCCATATTGTTACAGGCAAGCACCAGCGGTGCTACGTAGGAACTGGATTGCGGTCCCTCTTCCCGTTTGAAAAGCTTCCCGATGAATTTCCATCCTTTATGGGAACCGAGTGCCAGCAGGAACCTTCGTATCTCATCCTGGAAAAGGATGACGAGGACGATGATGCCGACGCTGATGATCTTGTCGAGGATAGCTCCCATCAGACGCATCTCAAGGACTTGCGAGATGAGAATCCAGATCGCAATGAATGCGATAACACCGCTGAAGATTGCCAGCGTGCCTGAGTTCTTCATCAATCGATAGATGTAATAAAGGAAGCTCGCGACGAGCAGGACATCGATTAAGTCCTTGATCCCGAAATTCATCCAAAACATAGGTTATTGTTCTTTTCTGAGTTCTTCAATAATCTTCACAGCTTCCACGGCCGCCTTCACGTCGTGGACGCGCAGAATGTCCGCTCCTCCAAGCAGGGCGAACGTGTTGAGCACCGTTGTCGCATTGAGGCTCTCTTCAGCCGTGATCCCCAGCAGACGGGTGATCATGCTCTTGCGCGAGATGCCTACAAGCAGCGGCAGACGGAACGTGGAGAACTCCAGCAGATGCGCCATCAGCTTGTAGTTCTGATCGAGCGTCTTGGCAAAGCCGAAGCCCGGATCGAGGATGATGTCGTTCACGCCGAGTTGTCTCAGTTGGCGTATCTTGGCAGCGAAATAGAGCAGGATCTCCTCCATCAGATCGTCATAGTCGCAATGCTGCTGCATCGTGGCAGGCGTTCCTTTGATATGCATGAGGATATAAGGCACGTGAAGCGATGCCACCGTCGAAAACATCTTCGGATCGATCATGCCGCCGCTGATGTCATTGACAATAGCCACGCCGTAATCCTCCACGCTTCGCTTTGCAATCTCCGCGCGATAGGTATCCACGCTCACGGTCACTTCAGGATAATGCGATTTCAGGATCTCCAGTGCCGGCAGAAGACGTTGCCATTCCTCTTCCATCGTCGGCTCCGTAGAGCCCGGCCGAGTGGAACATCCGCCTACATCCACCATCGTCCCGCCTTCGTGCAGGATTCTTTCGATACGCAGACGAATAGCCGATTCATCCTCCGCACGACTGGCCGCATAAAACGAGTCCGGCGTGACATTCAGAATGCCCATCACCACCGGATGTTCCAACGACATCAGTTCTCCTCGTATATTTAATGTCAATGCTGCCATATCTTCGCCCATTTTATTCATTGCAAAGATAGTGCAAGCTGAGAGAAATGCAAAGCTTGCTTTCGTATTTCCGAAGCGCAGCCTATTATCAATGACGCATTGTCGCTACAAGGTGGCAAGGCTGCGCCATGCGGTGTTTCTCAAAAATCGGCAGGTTTTCTTTCAGGCCGTCAGGTCTGAATCTATCGGTAGAAAACGGATCGCCACCAAAAAGCATCAACCTCGGAGAGGTTGTCCATCTGCCACCAACGCCATGGTCGCTACAAGGTGGCAAGGCTGCGCCATGCCTAATTTCGTGTGAGGATATGCATTTCTACAAATAGTCGCAAGGCTGCGCCATGCGGTGTTTTGCCATGAGCGACGTTTTTTTTCTTTCAGGCCGTCAGGTCTGAATCGATAGGTAGGGAATGAATCGGCTGAACGACGAAGAAAAAGCGAATTGACAAAAACAGAGAGGACTATCCT
>CAZIVE010000087.1:0-5995 GCA_964542435.1 uncultured Parabacteroides sp. | reverse complement strand
AATCGGCTGAACGACGAAGAAAAAGCGAATTGACAAAAACAGAGAGGACTATCCTTTCGTTATCTGTAAGGCCATCTCCTTTCCGGCATTGAAAGCAGCTTCCAGATCTTTCGGGAACTGTGTCTTTTTGTATGCTGCTTTCTCCGGTTCAGAAAAAGCTTCGACACGATACTTCTTATAGTTGTTGAACTGATAGGTGAAGAAAGAGCAGAGTCTCTTCGGCATGGTGTAGGTATGACCGATGAAATTTTCAGTGTAACCCAAATGTTTGTCGTAATTACTTGAATAGAAAAACTCCTCTTTGACATTCATCGTATAAATCATCTGAATCGGCATTCTTTTGGGAGCGATCGAACGATACCCAATTTCATACGTGAAGTTTGGAAACAAGAAACGCTCGATGAAGCATTTCATCTCTCCGGTCATATCACCGAAATAAATACTTGAACCCAATGCGATGCCATCTGCATTAAAAAGTTTCGGAAGCAGTTCGTAGAGATCGTCTTTTATGATGCATTTGCCATAAGAATCACCGTTCAGAAGTTTGCACCCGAAACAACTTCTGCAACCTGTGAACTTTAAATCATACAGATTGATAAGAGTGGTGTGAACCGTTTCACTTACTGATTCTGCTCCTTCGAGGAACTTTTTGAGCAGGGTAGCTGTATTCCCCGATTTCCTTGGACTTCCATTGATTGCAAAAATTTCCATTTCCGTATATTTTTAATGTTTAAAACGATGTGCAAAAATAGGTATTATATATCTATATTTGCAAGTACGCACAATAATGTACTATAGTAACAAAAATGAGTAAATTATGGAAAATAAAGGTTCTAAAGGAAAATATTTTTATCATGAACACCTGTTTTTTTGTTCATTGGAGTTGGCGATGGAGATCATCGGTGGTAAATGGAAGAGCATGATTATCTATTTTTTGAAAGACGGTGCTATGCGTTCGTCCGAATTGCAACGCCTGCTCAGAGATATTTCGAATCGAATGTTTACATTGGCTGTAAGAGAATTGGAACGTGACGGCATCATCAGTCGAATTGTGTATCCTGTCGTTCCTCCTAAGGTGGAATATAAATTGACGGATTTCGGGCAGACCATTGTTCCGTTAATCATGAAGATGTCGGACTGGGGATTACGTGCAGCTGAAAAGTACAAGTGCTCTATTGAAATGAATAAGGGGGAAGATTCAAAGTCGTGCAATTAGAAATCACTGTATGTGAGAGATTGCCATGATATGCCCTATAAATGATTTGAGAGAGTCAAATGAGAGATAGAGAGTTTTGTCCCTTCTTTGTTGCAAACCAAATTTCTAAACGGGGAATGATGGGAACTTATCCAAAGCAAAAAATAACAGATGGACAAACCTGAGTCAGAACGATTGTGGGTGTGGGAAAAATACAACAGGTTCCCTTGATAACGGCAATGCCATTATAAAAAACAGCTTCGAGAACCGGAATATCAGAAAACCTTCCGTGAACAAGCGTCTCTCAGCAGACGGGTGGACAGGGTGGATGCAGACGGCTCGGTGAGCCGATTCCCCGCAGGAACAAAAAATTCTTATAATCTGAATTATCGTCGATGGAATTGCGATAATGATTACTTTTGTAAAACTTTTCCTTTAGAAAACATACATGATGATGATCCATACAACCGAACTCTATTCCTTGTTTCTGCAACATCCGACGGTGACGACCGACAGCCGCAACTGTCCGGAAGGGTCTCTTTTCTTCGCACTCAAAGGCGACCGTTTCGATGGTAACAAATTTGCTCAGAAGGCTCTCGATGCGGGCTGTTCCTATGCCGTCATCGACAATCCGGACTTTGCGTGCGGCGAACGGACGCTTCTGGTGGACGATGTCCTCAAAAGCTTGCAGCAGCTGGCGCGTCTTCATCGTGAAAAGCTCGGCCTGCCGGTCATCGGCATCACCGGAACCAACGGCAAGACGACCACGAAGGAGCTGATCGCTGCCGTGCTTTCGTCGGCCTATCCCATCGAATATACGCGCGGCAACCTCAACAACTCCATCGGCGTACCGCTGAGCGTACTCAAACTCAACCGCTCCCATCAGATGGCTGTGATTGAAATGGGGGCCAGTCATCCGGGCGACATCAAGGAACTGGTCGAGATCGCCCGTCCCAACTACGGCGTCATCACCAACATCGGACGCGCCCATCTCGAAGGATTCGGTTCGTATGAGAATATCATCCGGACGAAAGGCGAACTCTACGACTTCCTGAAGGAGAACGGCGGCGAGATCTTCATCCATCGCGAGGACGACGTGCTGCAGAAGATTGCCGGCCATCTGCCTCAAATCTCCTACGGCGAATCGGACGACGATTTCGTATGCGGACAGGTCGTCAGCTGCGATCCCTTCCTCTCTCTCGAATGGAAAGAGAAGGGGAAATCGACGGCGATCCATACGCATCTGATCGGGGCCTACAACCTGATGAACGTCCTGGCGGCCATCGCCGTGGGGCGTACCTTCCACGTACCCGACGAAAAGATCATCGCGGCTATCCAATCGTATGCGCCTTCCAACAACCGCTCGCAGATGACCGACACGGCTCATAATTCTCTCATCATCGATGCCTATAATGCCAATCCGAGCAGCATGAAGGTGGCTCTGGACAGCTTCGCTTCCATGAAGACCGGTCCGAAAGCCGTCATCTTGGGCGACATGAAGGAACTGGGACCCACGAGCGACGCACTCCATGCCGAAGTGCTCCATGAGGCGGAAGCCGGAGGATTCGACCGGCTCATCTTCTGCGGTGAGAACTTCGTCCGCGTGGTGAATGGGAAATATCCGGCCTTTCCTGATACGGCTGCTTTACAGATCTACCTCAAGGAAAATCCGCTCGAAGGATATCACATTCTCCTCAAAGCCTCTCATTCCATGGGCTTCGAAGGATTGAAGGAATGGCTGTAATTCCTGCGTTGTATTTGTGAAACGGATGTGCGTTTGAGAGGCAGGCCATGCGTCTCTTCGATTCTTTCGTGCCTCTTCGTTTGGCTGAAGGGAATACGTTTCAGACTTTTCGCTTCAGCAGCAGACTGTTGGTGACCACGCTGACACTGCTCATGGCCATGGCGGCTCCCGCAATCATCGGATTGAGAAGGAAACCGGTAAAGGGATAAAGCACGCCGGCGGCTACCGGGATCGCGATGACATTGTAGATGAATGCCCAGAAAAGATTCTGATGAATGGTGCGGACCGTCTGTTCCGAGAGTCGGATGGCAGCCGGGATCTTCAGCAGGTCGCCGGAGATGATCGTCATCTGGGCCACGTCCATCGCAATGTCGCTGCCTTTGCCCATCGCGATGCTCACATCGGCACGCGCCAAAGCGGCACTGTCGTTGATGCCGTCACCGACCATCGCCACGGTCTTGCCCTCTTTCTGCAACTGCGCTATCACCTCCTCCTTCTCCGTCGGGAGTATGCCCGAACGGTAATGCGCAATGCCCATCTGCGTGGCCAGTGCGTGCGCCGTCGCTTCGTTGTCGCCCGTCAGCATCCATATCTCTATGCCGTGACGCTGCATCTGCTCGATGGCCTCCTTCGAAGAGGGTTTCACGCGATCTGAAATACCGGCAACGGCCCATGCTTCCGTCTCGTCGGCAAACCAGACCAGCGACTCGGCCTTCGCTGCATACCGACGCGATGCCTGACGCAGTTCGTCGGATATCGCTACGGCATGCTCCTCCAGAAAACTCTCGTTGCCTGCGAAATAGCGGATCCCGTCGATCACGCCCGTTACGCCTTTGCCCATCTCGCTTTCAAACGAGGCGACATCGTGATGCTCCACGCTCCCGAAATGTTCCACCAACGCCTCTGCCAACGGATGTTCGGACAACGATTCCAATGCGGCCAGCACAGAACCCTTGCGGTCGTCATCGTGCAGCCAGCAGATTTCACTCACCTCCGGACGTCCTTCCGTAAGCGTGCCGGTCTTATCAAGCACGACCACCTCTATCTTCCGGCTTTTCTCGATGCTCTCCGCATCTTTGATCAGGATGCCTTTCTCTGCCCCCTTGCCGATTCCGACCATGATGGCGGTCGGCGTGGCCAACCCCAATGCACACGGACAGGCGATGACCAACACCGTGACCAAAGCAAGCAGACCATGGGTGAAGCCTTCCGAACCTCCGGTCATCATCCATATCGCAAACGAGAGCAACGCGATCAACATCACCGACGGGACGAAGATGCCCGCGATCCGATCCACCAGCTTCTGCACCGGTGCCTTGCTGCCCTGCGCCTCTTCTACCCTGCGGATGATCTGCGCCAGCACCGTCTCTTTGCCTATCTTGCTCGCCGCGAACTGAAAACTGCCTTTCTGATTGATCGTCCCGGCAAACACCTCCGATCCTTTCTCCTTCAAGACGGCTACCGGCTCGCCGCTCAACATGCTTTCGTCCACGTACGAGCTGCCGTCACTCACCGTTCCGTCCACAGCAATGCGCTCGCCCGGCTTTACCGCGATCCGGTCGCCGACGACGACCGTTTCTGCTGCGATCTCTTCCATCTTTCCGTCAGCTCGGACCACCGTCACCGTCGCCGGACGGAGATTCATCAGTTTGCGGATCGCCGATGACGTGCCTCTCTTCGCCTTCTCCTCCAGAAGACGGCCGGTGAGAATGAAACAGATGATCACTGCCGACGCCTCGAAATAGACATGCGGCTCTACTCCCCGATTCAACCAGAAAGTGGGGAAAAGGGTGTTGAAAACGCTGAAGAGATAGGCGACACCGGTACTCAACGCTACCAGGGTGTCCATGTTGGCTGAGAAATGCTTCGCCTGCTTCCAGGCTGTATGGAAAAAGCCTCGGCCGAAACCGAACAGTACGACTGTCGCCAAAGCCCACAACAGATAGGCCACATACGGCAACTGCATGAACAACATCCCGATGATCAGAATCGGCACGGTGAAGATAGCGGCAAACAACGTGTTATGCTTCAACCTTCGATAGGACTCGGCTTTCAAGGCCTCCGCGGACTGCTCCGCCTCAACCGGTTCATCTATCACCAGATCGTAACCGGCCTCCTGAACCGCCTTACGCAATTTGCCCGGCGTCGTCTCAGACGACTCGTATTCAATCCACGCACTGCCCGATGCCAAATTCACCGACGCACTCTTCACTCCCGCCTGACGCGACAATGTGTTCTCCACATGCGCTGCACACGATGCACACATCATGTCCAACACCGGAAATGTCCTCTTGATTCTTGCCATGTTTTTCTTGATGAACCTTGTTGTCTGCAAAGATAACCATTCCGCCCCGCTTCTACAAGAAAGTTTTCACTCCTTCGTTTGCAGGAATCAGATAATTATACTAAATTTGCCGCCGTTTCAGAGCCATCCGCTCCGGAATGGTCCCATAGCTCAGTTGGTCAGAGCACCTGACTCATAATCAGGGAGTCCTTGGTTCAAGCCCAAGTGGGACCACTTTCATATAATTTATTATGCTTTATTTGACGCTAAAATGCTGATATTCAACAAATGTTGTAAAAGCAGCTAAGGGCGACTTTATAACCAAATAAAAAAATAGGGGCGACTTAAGGGCGACTTTTTATAATAGATTTTTTATCTTTGTGGGGCGACCTGGAAATGCCAGGCGACAGATAAATTATAGAAATATGAAAACACGTTATTTTTTCCACAATCTAAAAGGCGACGAAAAAGAAGCCGTTCTATTTTTCCGCGTTCGTCGTGGTGCCAGCCCTAATTATACCGTGAATATGATGGTAAGTACGCAGACAAAAGTAAATGTAAACAAATGGGAAGAAGCATTACACGATTCAAAGGACACGGAACTTACTACATACGGAAAGAAGATTGTCCCTTTATTGGATAAGGCCTATGATACGGCAATTTCCTGGTTAAATGGGAGCGACACCGACCCAAAGCTGATAAAAAGGGAAATATTCAGAGTGTTAAACCCGGATGCGATAGAAGCCGTTAAAAAGGCTTTAAAGCGGAAGGA
>CAZIVE010000086.1:6830-11402 GCA_964542435.1 uncultured Parabacteroides sp. | reverse complement strand
AAGGACCCTCTGATTAACAGTCAGATGCTCTAACCAACTGAGCTAAGGAAGAATGCTTTTCTTCTTGAAATGCGCTGCAAAAGTAACAGCTAAAATTGAAATATGCAATATCTTTGCAGAAATTTTTGAGAAAATAGCCTTTGAAGCGGTTGAAATCTCTTCGAACTTCTCCGGGTGATCCATCCAGAATGCTTTAGGATTCTCTTTGTGAGGTTCCCAGATTTCACTCCGAACGATTCAAGGGGTTTTGACTTAAGAATTTGTCCTATAGGTCAACAAATAAAGTTAAAAGTAAAACGGGCGTCAATGCAGCAATGAGTTTATTGCATACTTTTACGTCCGCAATAGATGCATATATTAATGAGTAGAGTTCAATTTATGAAAAAGGCAGTTTTGCTGTGCGCTCTGATGTTTTCGGCATCATTCGTGCCGTGCGTTGCACAGGACAATAATAATTTTGAGGTTAGCAAGAATCTCGATATTTTCAATTCGGTTGTCAAAGAGACCGAAATGTTTTATACAGACACCTTTGACGTAACGAAGGTGGTTCGTCGGGGCATCGATGCCATGCTTGATGGACTCGACCCTTATACGGAATATATTCCCGACAACGAGATGGATTCATTCAAGCAGCTTGTGACTGGTGAATACGGCGGTATTGGTTCGCTGATTCGTCAACGTAATGCGAAGGGTAATGTCATGATTGCCGGACCGACGGAAGGTATGCCTGCAGATCTTGCAGGATTGAAAAGTGGTGATCTTATTCTAAAGATCGATACGACCGACGTCACCGGTTTTACAAATGACAAGGTCAGTGCACTGCTGAAAGGTGTGCCGAATACGAAGGTTATGCTCACCATCCAACGCCCCGGCGAGAAAAAAACGCGCAAGGTGGAGATTATCCGTAAGCAGATTGTCGTGAAGCAAGTGGGCTATTACGGCGTTTTGAAAAATAATATCGGATATATCAATCTGACTCAGTTTACGGACAAGAGCGGCGATGAGGTCCGTGATGCTTTCCTCGATATGAAGAACAACCAGCATATCAAAGGTCTGATTCTTGATCTTCGTGGCAACGGCGGTGGCGCATTGGAGGCTGCTGTACAGATCGTAGGCATGTTTGTTCCGAAAGGATCAGAGGTTATCTCCACCAAAGGAAAAGTGGAACAATGGAACAGAACGTATCGTTCTACAGTGGACCCGATCGATACGGTTATGCCACTGGCTGTCATGATCAACAGCGGATCAGCTTCGGCATCTGAGATTGTCAGTGGATCCTTGCAGGATTATGATCGTGCCATCCTCGTCGGCGAACGTTCGTTTGGTAAAGGTCTCGTCCAATCGACTCGCGATTTGCCTTATAATGGAAAACTCAAGGTTACCATCAGCCACTATTTTATTCCCAGCGGCCGATGCATTCAGCAGTTGGACTATTCTCATCGTCTTGCAGACGGTACAGTGGCTGCCATTCCTGACAGTCTGACGCATGTCTTTTATACAGCAAAAAAACGCCCTGTTCGTGATGGTGGCGGACTTCGTCCCGATTTCTCCATCGAAGAACCGAAAGTGGCTTCCATGCTCTATTATCTGGCCACAGATACGGTTCTCTTCGACTACGTAACGAATTGGTGCCAGAAACATCCGACTGTTGCACCGGTTGAAAAGTTCACGCTGTCTGATGAAGATTTCAATGACTTCTGTAAATATGCCAAGGAGAAAAACTTTACCTACGACCGACAGAGCGTCAAGGCGCTTAAGAACTTGAAAGAGGTGGCCGACTTTGAGGGCTATTTAAAGGACGACTCAACACTGCTGAAGACTTTGGAAGATAAGCTTACGCCAGACTTCGAGCGGGATTTCAACAATAATAAGAAAGAGATCAAGAGACTGATCTCCACTGAAATCATGTCACGCTACTATTACAAGAAGGGTGAAATTCTCGAGAGTCTGAAAGATGACAATGGTTTGGAAAAGGCCATCAGCGTTCTTTCTGATCCTGCACTTTATGCAAAGACGCTGAGTGCTCCCGACGGTAAACTGGCTGATGTTAAATAATCCAGGCAATGAGAAGAAGTGAAAGGGAAATCAAGGAGTTCGCAGGCATCGTTGATGTGCTTGACCGTTGTGACACCATTCATCTGGGTATTCATGATGATGTTTATCCCTATGTCGTGCCTCTTTCTTTCGGTTATGAAGTGGTAGATGGAAAGATCGTGATCTATTTTCATGGGGCTCGCGAAGGATTCAAACATGAACTGCTGGCAAAGAACCATAAGGTCTGTGTGGAAGCTGATCTCTGCCATGGATTTATGGATACAGGTCATAGCGTTACGTGCGAATATGAGAGCATTATCGGTTTTGGAACGGCAGAGATCGTTTCAGGAGAAGAGGCTGTGAAGGGAGTGGACTTGCTGCTTCGCCATTGCACTTTCCCTGGATATGAATACGATAAGAAGGTGATGGCAGTGATGTATGTTTATCGCATCACCCTTGATTCAGTTACCGGAAAAAGGAAGCAGGTTAAATAGGCATAACGCTTCCATCTCATTTTATCTTTTGATGTCATCATTAGGCTAACGAATCGAGCGTTGGCCTGATATTTCCTTCCTTTGGAACTTTTCTATCTTTTTACGGACTAATTTCGGGCTCCGTTATCTTTTACTTTTGCAGCGGATATCACTCCAGACAGTTTACCCGTATGAGAAAAGTAATATTCATTTCAGTCCAATTATTGATTTTGTCGTGCTTGTGCGCTTGTGATCTCTTCGATTATCATCCTTACGATGTGAAAATTACCGGCGATCGCGATGTGAACCGGAATAACTGCAATCTGATTGAGTCGGCTTGCCAGGAGAAAGACACTCTTCGTTTTGCCGTTATGGGCGATACACAACGCTGGTATGACGAAACGCAGGATTTTGTCAATGTCATAAACAAGCGAAGCGATATAGATTTCGTTATTCATGGTGGAGATATCAGCGATTTTGGCGTCACAGACGAAATGCTGCTGCAACGTGATATTATGAATGGGTTGAACGTTCCTTATGTCGTCCTCATTGGCAATCATGACTGTCTCGGAACAGGACTTGAAGCGTATAAAAAGATTTTCGGACCGCTCAATTTCTCTTTCATTGCAGGCCACATCAAGTTTGTTTGTCTCAACACCAATGCAATGGAATATGATTATTCTGAGCCAGTGCCTAATTTGACCTTCATTGAAGACGAGTCGAAAGCAGATAGTACGAAATTTGACAAGACGGTTGTCTGCATGCATTCGCGTCCTTACTGTGAACAGTTTAATAATAATGTCGCCAAGGCGTTCGAATATTACATCCGGATGCTTCCCGGTTTGCAGTTCTGCACGGTAGCCCACGATCATCGCCTGAGTGTGGAACAGTATTTCAACGATGGCATTGTGTATTATGGCAGTGATCGCATCTCCAACCGCGACTATCTTTTATTCACCATCACACCCAACGGATACAGTTATGAAGTGGTCTATTTCTAAATATCTATTCATTTTTGTACTGCTGCCGATAATGAGTCTGAATGCGCAGGTGAGTGATTCATCGAGAGTATTTCAGAGTGTCGTGAAGGGAAGCCATTATGACAAACGTGTGCATCGTTATCGCAAAAACTGGGAGGCTGTGATTCCTAATATCGTCAAGGTTCAATATGCGGGAAATATGGGAATGTTTTCAGCCGGAGTCGGTTGGGATTATGGCAAACGACGTCAATGGGAAACGGATCTCTATTTTGGATTCATTCCTCCACACAGTTCGGGAAAGACCAAGATGACCATGACACTCAAGCAGGATTATATCCCTTGGAGTATTCAACTGAAACCATCTGTAGCAATCGAACCGCTGGCTACCGGACTTTACCTGAACACAGTTTTCGGCGATGAATTCTGGACACATGAACCCGAACGTTATCCGAAGGGTTATTATCAGTTCTCGAGTCGTGTCCGCATCCATGTCTATTTGGGACAGCGAGTCTCTTTCAATGTCCACACCACCGATTTCTGGTCTTTTGCCCGTAATATCACATTGTTTTACGAGGTCAGTTCCTACGATCTGATGATTGCCAGTGCCGTCTCTAATCATTATCTGAAGCCAAAGGATTATCTTTCTCTCTCTGTCGGTGCCAAGTTCCTGCTGTTCTGACAATGGCGTCCTATTATTCTGTAGAATAATAGAAGTATTTCATGTTATGAAATGCTTTGGAAGCCATTAAAACGCCATTGCAATTTTGCAGGAAGCTAAAAACGACGTAAAATCGTCGTTGCAATTTTGCGAGAACGATTTTACGACCTATTTTTCCCATTGCAATTTTGCAGGAACGATTCTACAACCTGTTTTTCTCATTTCAATTTTGCAGGAGACTTTTTACAAGTGAAAAAAGGTTCTCGCAATTTTGCAGAGTTCTTCATATCCTTGAAAAAGGTTCGAGTGCTTAGGAATAGTCGGAGACAACATGTATCAATGCATTCGCTTCGTCGGGAGACAATGATTCTTGATTCTTTGCTGTCCTACCGAGTACTTGCACCAGCTGCTTCAGCTCGTCAAATTT
>CAZIVE010000086.1:0-6730 GCA_964542435.1 uncultured Parabacteroides sp. | reverse complement strand
TTGTGTCAGCCACACTGTCTCATTCTCCAACTTCACATCGATGGAAGTCTGTCCGTCCGGCGTTTGGTAGATGATGATTTTGTTTTCTTCCATGGTTCACTTCTCCTTTTCCTTTAGTTATAAGTTTGGTTTTAAAATGTTGCAGTGCAAATATAATCAATTTAGGCAGAAAACGGAAGAGGCGGGAAGTAATTCTTCTCGCCTCTGGCCTTCATATAGTGGTTTTGTGCGTTATCTTCTTCTGTTTCTCACGCTTCTTGTTGCCGAACTGTTGCTCTTGGTGGCTGCGGATTTTACCTTAGCTGCCTTTGGCTGTTTGGTCGGTTTCGTGGAAGAGGTCTTCTGACCTTTCACGGTGACGTTTTGCAGCTTCGTCTTCTTGCCGTTCTTTGTGGTGGCAAGATTCTGCGTGCTATCTGGTTCTATCCAGAGCTTCTTCTCAAAGTTTGCGAGCTTCGTCTCGATGCTATCCTGCAACATCTTGAGAGAGTCGGGTGTCGAAGCGTATGCACTGAGCGGCTGGTTCATCAGGTTCTGTGTCTTGATGATGTCGCCCTTGAACATGCGGCGGCGGAAATAGTCATCGATGGTGAAGGTCATCGCATTGTTCTCGTTCGAGGTCATGATAAGCGTCGTATTGATATACGGACGGATGTTCTCGTAAGGCAGCCAGAACATCGGCATACGTGTTTCACCCATGCTCTCGTCTCCTGAACTTGTTAGAATCGGGCAGATGGCAAGTGTCTTCACATCGAAGATGGAATTGTTCTGATCGAAATACCAAGCCTCCTTTACGTAATAGGATTTGACATCAGCTGAAGGTACATCACTTTCGTTTACCTCATACGTCGTGTCTCGTCTGTTGGTCTTTGATGGCACGGCATCGTAGAGAATGTAGAAACGGTCGAGTAGATCCTTGAACTTGACAAGGTGTGTATCATCGAAAGCCTCATATCCATCGAGATATTCGTACGCTTTGATCTTGTTTTCGCTAAGCAGTTTGAAGATGATGGAGAAAAGGTTCATCTGACCATTCATCGGCTGCGTAGGATAATAGAGCGGCGCATTCTGCTCGGCTGTCAGATCCAACTGACGGTAGATGACGCGCATCCAACGGGCATTGCCAATTTGTTGCGTAAGACCTTCGTTGAAGTTCTCTGCACGAACCGTAAGCGATGAGTTGCCCTGTGCGTTCTTCTGCTGATCAGATGTAGTTGCACGTGAAGCTACAGGCGAACGTCTCTGTTGCTGCGTTGTCGCTGCCTTATTGTTCTGAGCCATCATCGGTACGACCATACCGAACGAAAGCACTGCAGCGGCGATATACTGATTTATACGTTTCATATCTTGAGTTAATTAACGATTACTTCGACAGTCGGGATCGTACGTTCGATTCCATCCGGACCTTTTGCTACGACATGTGTAATGTAGAAGCGTTTGCCCTTAGCAAGACGGCGGATATAATCCTTCTGGCGCTGCGAGAAATTGGTGCCTTCGGCGACTTCCGGAATGGCATTGCCCATGGAATCAAAGAAGGTGAGCTCGAAGCGGAGTACTGTATATTTTACATTCAGCAGGTCGTCGTCGATGGCAGCCTGGATACCGTCAGCTTCGATCAAGCTACGTTTAGAGAATCGACCTCCTCTGAACTTGCGAAGATTGCCGTTCTGATCCTTGTATTCGATGAATGGCAACGGATCAGGAAGAGCGCGGACACGGAAACTGGTACGTGCCATTTCAACATCTTGACCATTGGACATCTTTGCTCTGACCGTGATGACAGAAGGCTGACCTACTACCAACGGATGAGCTTCCCATGAATCTCCACGACGGATAAGAGAACCATTGGTCATGGATGCTGTTACATTTCCACTCGGAACGCCCGGTACAGCGATACGCATCGGGTTGGCGATACCTGCATAAAGCACATTCATAAGCGTAGGAGCAACGGTTGCCGTCGGTTCGGTAACGAAGTACTGGCTCTCGAAGTTACGGCGCATGACGCTTCCGTCACTGTTCTTAAGTTCTACATAACCTTTGATTGGGAATGTTCCTGCAGCGCCTGCTGTGACGGTGAAGAGACCTTTGCTTTGATCAGACAGTTGGCGTCCGTTGACGAATATCGTTGGACGTTTTGTAGAGTCAACAGCAGAGAGTGCGATGGTTGCTTTATATTGGCTTCCACGCATGACGATCTGGCTTTCCGGAACGACTTGCGCTGTAATCTGGTTGACACGATAGTCGCCTACGTCGACACTGCTGAGCAGGTTGCTCAGAGCTTCACCTTCCGCATAGCGGATATCGCTCTGCAGTTTGGTGAGCAGTGTGACAGCGGCTGCAACAGGCATGTTTTCAAACAGCGCCTCTTCCCATGTTCGGGTGTTGAGCCCTGATTTATGTGGCGCTTTCGTGCTCAGTGCCGCTTCAACAATATGCATCTTTGCTGTATCCTGAATCATTCCGGCCAGCATTGTGCGGTAGCTGTCCACGGCGAGACGGAGTTTCTTGCCTTGTCCTGTGATAGGAGTCAGCATGACGTTTGAAGCTGCTTCAATGTCATCTTTATGGTCGATGTTGTTCACGTCGGCATCTTTTCCGTCAGCCACACGAGCAATACGAACCTTCAGATTCTGAACAAAGTTGAAGAGATCGTCAGATGCTTTCTTCACCTGCTGACCTTTTACATACCATTCCCTCACCTTTTCAGGATTGGTCTGGTAATAGGTGTTCAGTTCGTCCGCCACAAGATCGTTGCGGTGCGAAGAGTTGTTTATGGAAGTCCTCAATCCGCTTTCCACCAGCTGGAATCCGTCAAGTACCTCTGGTGACACGTTGAGTGCCATCATGGCGATGAACACCAGATACATGAGGTTGATCATCTTCTGGCGCGGCGAATTGGGATTATTTGCTATTCCTGCCATCTTCTGTTATTTTACCGGGTTGTTGTAAGGAGGTTCCTGACGATATCCGTAGGGTTGCTGTTGTGGCTGATAAGGCTGCTGCTGTGGCTGCTGCGGATAATCGGGTTGCCGGTAGTTGGGCTGTTGATAATTGGGTTGCTGATAGTTCGGAGGCGTCTGTTGTGCAACGTTCTGAATGTTCATGTTCACCGTCATGGCCTGCAGCAGTCGGGTGTAAACGTTATTCAGTTCGGAGAGCTGACGTGTCATCTTCTCCGTCTCATTGCGGAACACGGAACTGTCGGAAACAGAACCGTCGTACATTTCGCGGATGCGTTGCAATCCTGCATTGATATGGTCGATGGCATCGATTTGTGAGCTGACGCCTTTGAGTTGAATTTCGTAAATCGTATTCAGACCGCTGATGTTGCGGTTGAGAAGTTCCATCTGTTGGACATAGCCGCGGGAGTTCTGGTTGATTCCGTCTGAATTGTCCGTGATGCTCTTATACGAATTGAGGAGCGTGTCGGAAACATCCGTAAGAGATTCAGTCACCTGACTGAACTTCGACATGCTTTCGCTCATTCCGGAGATCTGTTGCAGATATTGTTGCGTGGCTTCGGTAAGTTCGGACATCTTGGAGATCTGTTCGGCTGCCTCACTCAGTTTCTTGATGCTGTCTGAGAGATTCTTGGTGTCTTCTTCGGTTACGTCGAGGTTGCCGGCAATGTTTAGACTTCCTCCGCCCGAGACATTACCTCCATTTCCGCCTACTACGACTCCACCTACTGCGGCTCCGCCTCCACCTCTGGAACCACCGCCGTTGAGTTGTGAGATGACATTACCCACTACATCTTTATTGTCGTTGTTGCCATTTCCGTCGTCTGTACTCATGCCGGGAATGCCTGTGCCTTTTGCAAAGTCAGGACGGTCCATCGGATTCTTCGATTTCAATACGGGAAAAACATCTTCCCAATGATATTCGGAGAACGGATGGTCGAAACCGGAAACGAAGAACACGAATGATTCGACCATCATGGCGATGAAAAGAATCTGGTTGGCGTAAGGCAGATGCAGAATTTTGAACAATGCGCCGATGATGACGATGGATGCGCCCCAGCTATAGATGATGTTGAGCGCACGCTTGCCGCGGTCGCTCGCCAGGAACATCTCTACTCTATTTTTATATCTTCTATATTTTCCCATATCTTGGTATATATTTTTGCTTGTTGTATCTGATTATTTCTTTTTTCCATTCTTGCCTTTGGCAAATCCAACCTGAGTGCGAACGCAGCGGAAACCGATGTAGGAACGGGTCTCATTCTGGTATTCAAATGTGCGCATATCGGAACGGATGAACTGTGCGACATCCTTCCAGGAACCACCGCGAACCACCTTTTTCTTCATGGCGTACGGATCTTCTTTGGCAGCGTTATAGCGCAGTTCAGGATTCATATCGCTCATCTGGCGGGGACCCGATTCGGAGAAAGATGTGGAGGTCCATTCAGCCACGTTGCCTGCCATGTCGTAAAGTCCGAAATCATTAGGCGCAAACGATCCGACACGTGACGTGATCAGATGTCCGTCCTGTGTGTAGTCGCCCTTCCCTGGTTTGAAGTTCCCGAGGAAGCAGTTCTTGCCGTCGGTGAGTCCTTCAGAACTCCACGGATATTTGTTCTCATTCTTACCGGCACGTGCTGCATATTCCCATTCGCCTTCTGTCGGAAGACGGAACGGTTCGATGGACATGCCTTCCGGAATACTCAGTGACTGCTTGTACAGATTGGTGCGCCATACGCAGAATGCCATTGCCTGTTCCCAAGAAACGCCGACTACTGGATAATCGTCATATCCCGGATGGGTAAAGTAGAGCCTCGTGTAAGGTTCGTTATAAGCATTGTTGAAATCGTTCACCCAGCAGGTCTCGTCAGGATAGACGTTGACGATGCGTGTGTTGAGGAAATCCCATTCACCGCTGAGCGGACGTGTAATGGTTTCGTTCACTACGTTGCCGTTGTCGTCAATATAAGCGGTATCCTTTGAAATCATGATGACTTCGTTGGGATTGGGTTTGATATCCGTATTACGGTTACGTTTGGAAGGATCGAGCTGATTGCGGCGAAGCGCTGCAGACGTGTAGTCATACCATTCATAGCGGAAATACATCTGACGTCCGTCGAGTTTCTTCTCTCCCGTGACAGGATTGGTGTAATAGACACTTTCGATGGCGCGCTGCTCATCTTCGTTGGCTTTTCTCCAGGGAATCGGTTTGGTCCAGTCGAGATGTGGTGTGACAGGATCGCCATATTTGTCTTCCGTGATCTTGTACAGATCGTTGCCTCCATAAGCAGGATCGGCAAGACGTTCGCGGATGATGGAGTCGCGGACGTAATAAACGAACTGACGATATTTGGCGTTGGTGATTTCCGTCTGATCCATCCAGAATGCGTCAAAGGAAACGCCTTTTGTCTCGTTCTGCATTCCCCACAGTGAATCTTTGTCTGCCGGTCCCATATTGAAGGCTCCTCTCTTGATCAGAACCATTCCGTAGGGAGCCGGTTCATTGAAAGCCGCGGAATGGACTCCCGTGACTTCTCCGCCGTCGCCTGTAAGGTTTCTGCCGCAAGCGGTCAACATGGCAACCGCCATCAGTACAAACAATATTTTCTTCATATACTTATAATATACGTACACTTTTGTGTCGGTTTTTTCCTGTCTTTGTCTTGTTCAACTTCAGATTGTACTTGAGGAAGAGCTCGTGGCTTCCGGTAGTGGCTCTGCCGAGCGCTGTCGTTGGATAGTCGTAAGCATATCCCACTTGAAAACGTCCCAGGTTAGCTCCAAACATCATTCCCACCGATTCGTTCGGCCTCCAGGAAAATCCCCCGTTGAACATCTTATTATATTCTACCCTCGCTGTGATATCGGTATGGAAGTTCTTCAAATCGGTAAGCACGAAAACCGAAGGTTGTAATTCGTATAACGGATTTGACATTTTAATATTGTATCCGCCCATTAAATTATACGCTCTTGCAATGTAAGTAGCTGCATTTTCGCCCAGCTGTATCTCCGGTTTTAAGATATGGGATGCTCCGACGCCTACATAATAATTCGTATGCTGGTAATAGACGCCGGCGTTCATATCAATCGATTGCCCGCTTACTTTGGTGGTCGGAATGGCTCCGTCAACCTGTTGGTGGTAATCGTCTTGAGGAATATAAACCTTCGTCCCGTCGAATGATTCGCTGGCCAGACCGAATTGGAATCCTACGCTCAAAGTCCCACCTAACAGCTTCTGCTTTACGGCGAACTGTGCTGCGGCATGCGTGTTTTGAAACAGACCGACGCCTTCTGTGAAGACGACAAGGCCGATACCGGTGTTCAGTCCTGCAAACTTGAAAGGTCTGTCGGCTGCAACGAAGAAGGATTTCGGCGCCCCGTGAATGCCCAGCCATTCGATGCGTGACAGAGCGGAGATGCTGAGGTTTTCTGTTGATCCTGCATAGGCCGGATTGTAGAAGGTGCGTGCCATGTAATACTGACTGAGGCGTATGTCGTATTGCGCCTTTACCGAGAAGGTGAAGACGAAACATGCGATAACGGCTGTCAGTAAAATTCTTTTCATCGATTAAACACGCGAATAATTTCTTAACAAACGGCATCTTTGCCTCTAAATTGTATAAAGAAGAAAAATAGCACCCGAATGAGCCGATTTTTGAAGTGTAGGAACGTAGAGGTGATTCTTGTCTGTTTTTCTCAGAAAATGGTAAAAGTTGCATCAGATTTGAGCTTTTTTTGTAAAAAGTAGAGATCTGATGCATCAGATGCCA
>CAZIVE010000085.1:0-11678 GCA_964542435.1 uncultured Parabacteroides sp. | reverse complement strand
AAGAGCTTCAAAAATGGATTTTCCTCCATGAATTTCGATTTCAAGAGCTTCAAAAATGGATTTTCTTCCAGGGAAACCACTTTCTGTCTGTTTAAGGCAATTCCCGCGCAGGGAAACGGCCGACATAGCGACATGATGCATTTCCATTCAGGGGAACGGCCTAAAAACTATTTTTGAGAATCCCCTCTTCGGAATTCGGCTTTACAACCGTGTAAATGGTTTTTCCTCCACGAATTTCGATTTTGCAACTGTGTAAAATGGTTTTTCCTCCAGGAATTTCGATTTTACAACCGTGTAAAATGGTTTTTCCTATATGGAGAGACGTTCTTCCTATTTCACCACCCTCTTCACCTCTTCACGGATGGCTTCGGGGAGGAAAAAGCGGACATCCTTTCCGGCGCGGATGGATTCGCGGATGAAGGTGGAGGAGAACTCGATTTCAGGAGCGTTGACGAGGCGGACGTTGGGATAATCGGAAGAGATGACGACGTCGTAGTCCTTGCGCGGATAGACGAGGATGGGAAATTCCTTCAGCAGTTCCTCGGAACGATACCATTTGGGAATGCCTTGCCAATTGTCGGCGCCCATGATCAGTGTAAAACGGAAGTCGGGATATTTCTGCTGAAGCGCATGCATCGTGTCAATGGTATAGTTCGGCTTGGGAAGATGCATCTCGATGTCGCTGACTCGGATCTTCGGATAATCACCCACAGCTTTGCGCACCCATTCGAGGCGCACTTCATCATCGAGGAGTTTCTGCTCCGACTTGAACGGATTGAGCGGCGTCACGACAAACCACAATTCGTCGATCGTTTCATACTCGCAAAGCCAGTTGGCAATGACGAGATGACCGATATGGACGGGATTGAAAGATCCGAGATAGACGCCGATGTTCTTCATTGAGCGAGGAATGTGCAGACCAGATCAAGGACTGTCGCCTCGGCTTTTTCCAGATCGTCGTTCACGACAATGTGGTCGAATTTATCGGCAAAAGTCAGTTCATATTGAGCTTTGGCAATGCGGCTCTCGATCACTTCGGGAGAATCGGTGCCGCGATGTTCGAGGCGTTCACGCAGCACTTCGATGCTCGGTGCTTTGATGAAGATGGAAAGTGCTCGGTCTCCATAAAACCGTTTGATGTTGCATCCGCCCAACACATCCACATCGAAGACAACATTGCTTCCTTCAGCCAGCTGACGATCGACCTCGCTACGCAAAGTGCCGTAGAACTTATCCTTGTACACCTCCTCGTATTCGAGGAATTCACCCTTCTCAATGCGGGAGCGGAACTCTTCGGGCGTAAGGAAATAATATTCCACGCCATTCTTCTCCGTTCCGCGCGGAGCACGGCTCGTGGCGGATATGGAGAAATGCAAATTCATGTCTTTGGCAAGCAGATTGTTGATGATCGTGGACTTGCCCGAACCTGACGGTGCCGAGAAAATGATCAGTTTGCCGAGCATACCTTTTACATTACGTTCAAAACCTGTTCTTTGATCTGTTCCAGTTCGTCCTTCATCTGAACGACGACTTTCTGAAGCTCGGCATGATTGCTCTTCGATCCGAGCGTATTGATTTCGCGACCCATTTCCTGAGCGATGAATCCAAGCTTCTTGCCCTGTCCGTGACCGGAATCCATGGTTGCAATGAAGTATTTCAGATGGTTGTCAAGACGATTCTTCTCCTCGTTGATATCGAGCTTTTCGATGTAATAGATCATCTCCTGCTCGAAGCGGTTCTTGTCATAATCCTTGTCAGCCAGCTGCGCCAGATTATCCATGATGCGCGATTTGATCTTCTCCAGACGTTCTCCTTCGTAATCGTTGACCTTCAGAAGAAGCGCCGCAATATTGTTCACCTTCAGCGTAAAGAGTTTCTGAAGCATGGCACCTTCCTGAATACGGAATGCGCACAGATGATCGATGGCTTCGTGGAGCGCCTTTTCGACGACTTTCCACTCCTCTTCATCCACCTCGACAACATCCGATTTGATGACATCCGGCAGACGCAGCAAAGTGGCGAACCAATCGCTCGGAACAGGAATGCCCAATTTGTCGGATACGGCTTTTATCTGATTATAATAACTCTCGATAGCCGCTGAATTGATCTGCGTAGGAGAATCCTTGCCGATATATTCGACGAAAATATTCAGCTCCACCTTTCCACGTTCCAATGTCTGCAGGATATAATTGCGGATCTCCATTTCCTTATCGCGGTAAATGGACGGGATTCGAGTAGAAAGATCAAGTTGTTTACTGTTGAGAGCCTTGATTTCAATAGTTACTTTTTTAGAGGGAAGTTCGGTCGTAACCTTGCCGAAACCGGTCATTGACTGTATCATATTTCAAATGTTAGAGGCATCAAAGATAGTGCAAGTTGAGAGAAATGTCAAACTTGTTTGTACATTTCCGAAACGCCGCCTATCTTCAATGTATTAGCATCAAAGATAGTGCAAGTTGAGAGAATAATGAAGATAATTTCAGCATTTCTGAATCAATACAATCCAGGGCACGGCGACAGGAAAGGCTGCAGAAGCATTCCAAGACCTCCCTCGTCATTTTACGACCACTTTTTTGACAATCTCACAGATCATCTCAACAATCGTGTCAATCGAGATCTTCGAAGTGTTGACGACAAGATCGTAACCGCGGGCATCAGCCCAATCGCCGCCTGTATATTTCCAATAATGGTTGGCGCGGGCTTTATTGGTCTGAAGGATCTGCTCCTTCGCTGTTTCCGCATCCACATTTAGATAGTGTGAAACCCTACGAACGGCGAAATCGATATCGGAACAGACAAAGACATGGAAACTGTTCTCATCATGACGAAGAATCCAGTTTGCACAACGTCCGATGATCACGCACGATTCGTTGAGGGCGATGCGTTTGATGGCACGGCTCTGCGAGACGAAGATGGCATCATCTTTCGAAGGATTCATGGAGATTGGAATGCTGTCGTCGGTAAAGATCAGTTCCCAGAGTTTGCCGGTCGGGATGTTCTGTTCGTTCTCTTTGACAAACTCGCGGGAATAGCCCAATTCCTCTGCCGCCTCATCGATAAGATATTTGTCGTAAAGTTTCACGCCGAGCTTTTCAGCCAGCTTCTCTCCGATCTCATGTCCGCCACTTCCATACTCACGCGAAATGGTGATGACGAGCGGCAGATGTTCCGGTTCGCTGACGGCAGCCGTTTCGACTTCCCGATGGAAGAAACGCTCGATCCAGTTGAAATGAGGATTGAACAGGCGGACCATGAAGCCGACGTAGAACATGGAGAAAAGCGTACCGACGCCGATCAGTTCCCAGTTCCAGCGGCCGAAGAAGATGAAGCAGCAGATGATGCCGATGACGACCATCGAAGTGTCGCTGGCTATCTTCACCTTGCCGAATTCGATATTAAAAGTCTTCGATACGGCCAGAAAGAATCCTTCGTAAGCCAGGAGCAGTACATCGCAATGCACCTCCAAGGCAATGCCGAATGCCATGATCGCACCACCCAGACAAAGTTCCACGAATCGAATGCAGTAACCGAGAACCGTGCTGTCGAACTGCATGGGAATGGTCATCCACATCGTCAAGTCCGTGTAAAATCCGAAGAACAGACTGACCACAAGCTGCAGCAATTGCAAAGGCTGATAGTTCTTCTTCAGCAGAATAATCTGTGTGAGGATCAGCAGCACCTGAATGCAGATGATGTATTCGCCCATCGTGAGCGGCGATCCCGGAATAAGACTCCAGATATAAGGCGGACAGGAAATAGGCGAAGAACCGAGATTGGCGCGGATGGCAAGAGATGTGCCAAAGGCGATGAAGAACAACGAAATGAGAAAAACGACGTAACGACGTACTAATTCACCAATACTTCTCTTTTGTTTCATGTAAAATAGAATAAGCTTGAATCATTGAATCGGCGACAAAAGTATCTATTAAAATCCTTTTCATTACATTTGCTTCATCAATTGTTTTAATAACAATCATTGATTCTGCCAATGGAACTTACACAAATGAAGTATTTCGTGAAATTAGCCGAAGAGTTAAACTTCACGGAAGCAGCCAAGAAACTGTTTATTACGCAAAGCACGCTTTCACTCAGCATCAAGAAGCTGGAGGAAGAATGCGGGACGCCGCTCTTCGACCGAATCGGGAAAGGCACGTATCTGACGGAAGCCGGAAAGGTGTTCGTCAACTTTGCTAAACGAGCCATCGAAGAGACAGAGACCGGACTCAAAAGCATCAAGGAATGCAATGGCATATATACCGGAAAGCTTCAGATTGGAGTGGTTTACAGTCTGCACAACGTACTGAACAGCTGCGTCCTCGATTTCACCAACCAATATCCCGATGCGAGACTGAGCATCATAGAGTCGAACTCCGTGAAGGAATTGGCCGAACTGGTAGCGAAAAGGAAACTCGACCTTGCTCTCACCTACAGTCTCAGAGGCATGTCGCAACGGATCGAAAGCTATCAGCTGTTTGAAAAGCCGCTGTCGGTGATTGCCGAGAAGAATCATCCCATGGCCACCCGCAAACGAATATCGCTGAACGAGTTGCATTCCCTTCCGTTTATCTTTTTTCCCGAAGGCATTCACACGAGGATGGTGATCGACGAAATGTTTCTCGAACATAATGTGCCGCCCATCACACCGAGGATTGAAGTCAACGACGCCAGTCTGATTCTGAAGATGGTCGAGACGGGACAATGGCTGACCATCTTGTCCGAAGGCGTCACAGCCAACAGGGAAACACTGAAAGCCATACCCATCACAGGAACTCACAGCACGCTGCGCGGTTGTCTGATCCGCCCGAAAGACAAATACAAAACGGTTCTGGAGAATGCATTCAGCACGATTGTCAAAAAACATTGGGACGGCACAACCGTTTCCTAAGTGATACATTTATTTATAATATGTTGTACCTTTGAAGTCGAATATCAATCTTAGACAAACATCTGGAATATGGCTACAATATTAAATATAGAAACAGCGACAGACATCTGCTCGGTTGCATTGGAATCGGATGGAGACATTCTCTTCGATCGCATTTCATCAGGAAACGCTACGCATGCCGCTCTCATCGGTCCGTTCATCGACGAGGCACTGAAGAAAGCCAAGTCGGAAGGCAAGACCATCGAGGCTGTGGCAGTGAGCAGCGGGCCAGGTTCTTACACCGGACTGCGCATCGGAGCTTCCGCTGCCAAAGGTGTATGCTTCGGACTGAACGTTCCGCTGATCGCCATCAAGACACTGGAAATCCTCACCACTTCGGCCATTCGCCTCAACAACAAGAAGGATTGCCTCTATTGTCCGATGATCGACGCCCGACGCATGGAGGTCTATGCTGCCGTCTATGATAACTGCCTCAATGAAATCCGCGCCACGCAAGCCGACGTTGTGACAGCTGACACATACGCCTCTTTCCTGAAAGATCGCGAAGTATGCTTCTTCGGCAACGGCGCAGCAAAATGCCAGGAGACGATCGACTCGGAAAATGCCGTGTTCCTTCCGAACGTACAGCCGCTCGCATCTGAAATGGTTCTGCTGGCTGAACAGGCTTTCAATGAAAAACAGTTTGAAAATGTAGCCTACTACGATCCTTTCTACCTGAAAGAATTCCATGCCACCATTGCAAAAAACAAGGTTCTCGGAGCGGTAGGAAAAAACAATTGAGATAAAATTTCGTTGATATAGTATTGTTGAATCATTAAACACTTAAGATTATGAGACGCATTATTACGATGATGATGATTGTGCTGATGGCTATGACAGGACGCATTGCAACAGCACAGACGACACCGGCAGATACACTGCTGCTGATCGACACGGACATGGGGAAAATAACAATCCGTCTTTTTAATGATACACCGCTTCACCGCGATAACTTTATTAAGAACGTGAAAGAGAAACGTTACGACGGACTTCTCTTCCACCGCGTTATCAAACAGTTCATGATTCAAACCGGCGATATCAATTCAAAGACCGCCAAGCCGGACGACAAACTGGGCGATGGCGATCTGGATTATACCGTTCCAGCAGAAATCGTTTATCCGAAATATTTTCATCAGTATGGAATGATCGGTGCCGCTCGCGAAGGTGACGACGTCAATCCGCAAAGAGCCTCCAGCGCCATGCAGTTCTACATCGTCACGGGGAAATTCTTCACCGAGATGGAGCTCGACAAGATGACCAAGGAAAAGGGAATCAAATTCACGCCCGAACAGAAACAGGCTTATATGCTGAAAGGCGGATCGCCTCATTTGGATGGTGCCTACACGCTCTTCGGCGAAGTGCTGAAGGGAATGAATGTGGTGGAAAAGATCTCGCTCGTCACAACCAATGCCGACGACAGACCTGTGAAAGATATTCACATCAAATCAATTACATTTATCAAAAGTAAAAAATGAAAACGGCTTTTGAAATCGCTTGGGAACTGTCGGACAAACTATATCCGCTGAATGCTAAGGAGGTCGAAGCACTCTCTTCCGTCATCGAAAGCAGGAAAGTGGCACGCGGGCAAGTCCTTTTGGATGACGGAGAATATGCCCACAACATCAATTATGTGGAGTCCGGACTTCTCAGGCAGTTTTATTTCAAGAACGGCCACGAGATAACGGAACATTTCGGCTGCCCGAATGATTTCGTCTTCTGCATCGAAAGCCTTTTCAAACATGAAGCGACACATCTGATGATCGAAGCTGTGGAAAATTCTGAAATCCACTCCATTCATTACGAAGAAATGGTCGGACTTTTCGAATCCATGCCAAACATCGCCAACATCTGCCGCCATCTGCTGCAGAATGCCTTGATCCGTTCGCAGGAAAAAGCCGACTCTTGGCGCTTCGAATCTGCTCGTACGCGTTACGAACGATTCATCGATGATTTTCCTTACGCTGCCACGCACGCCAAACTGAACGACATTGCATCGTATCTGCTTATGACGCCTGAATCACTCAGCCGAATCAGAGCTGGCGTATTGTGATCAGCCCAAGATCTGGCTGGCGTGATCTTTCACTTTGATCTCCTTCGGAGTGATGATCTTCTCCACGATTCCATCCTCATTGATGATAAAGGTAGTGCGAAGCGTGCCCATATAAGCACGGCCATAAAGCTTTTTCTCACCCCAAACGCCGAATGCTTCGACCAGTTTCTTGTCGGTATCGGCAATCAGCGGGAAAGGCAATTCGTTCTTCGTGATGAATTTCACATGCGACTTCTCGTCGTCCACACTCACGCCGACAACAGCATAACCTTGTTTGCGCAATTCGCTGTAGTTGTCTCTCAGATTGCAGGCTTCAGCCGTACAACCCGACGTGTTGTCTTTCGGATAAAAGTAGAGCACCAGCTTCTGACCTTTGAAATCACTCAAGTGGATCGTCTCTCCTTTTTCATTCGTGCCTAAAACCTCAGGCGCTTTATCTCCAATGTTCATTTCTTTATCGTATCATTTGTTTGTTTTGAATACATATTCCCGACACAGTCGTTCTTCACTAAATAATGAATATTTCGATCTCAGAACGCTGATGGACCACACTATATAATTTATATTCCGTCATCCAAGCTCCAATTGACCATTATATAATGTATAAATTGCGAAACGGTCGCTCGTTATTCTGCGTGATATTCCTCTATCTGTTTGTTTCCGTTGAGGAAATCCTTTGCAGACATACGTTTCTTGCCCGCAAGCTGCAAAGAAAGAATCCGGAGAAAACCGTCTTCCGTGGCCATATCGATATGGTTTTTATCGGCACGAATCGTTCCTACAGGAAGTTCCGTCGCTTCAAGGATCTTTTCAGATTGGAATATCTTCAACTCTTGATGCACGCCCTCTTTATCGACCAACTCCGTCCATGCAGCCGGATAGGGAGAAAGTCCGCGGATGAAATCGTAAATCTTCTTTGTCGGCTGATGCCAATCGATGCGGCAAGTCTCCTTGAAGATCTTCGGTGCCGGACGGAGTTCCTCGCCCTCTCTCATAAACTGTTCCTGAGGAATAGCATTCACCTTTCCTTCAAGCAGCAGATCGACCGTTTCCAGAACGGCACCCGATCCGATCCTCATTAAAGCGTCATGGACGGTTTCCATGTCGTCGGTATCGGCGATGGGAAGATGTTTCTGAAGAATGATTCTTCCTGTATCGATCTCCGGTGTGAGGAAAAATGTGGTGACGCCCGTTTCCGTATCGCCATTGATGATCGCCCAATTGATAGGCGCTGCTCCACGATATTGCGGGAGCAAAGCCGCATGCAGATTAAACGTACCGAGCGACGGCATCTTCCAAACCACTTCGGGGAGCATCCTGAAAGCCACCACAATCTGAAGATCGGCTTTCAAAGCCTGCAACTCTTCAAGAAACTGTTCATCCTTGAGCCGCTCGGGCTGAAGGACAGGCAATCCGACGGAAAGCGCATATTGCTTGACAGAGCTCTGCTGTAGCGTACTTCTGTGACGCCCCATCGGTTTATCAGGCATCGTGATGACGCCCACAATATGATATTGATTCTCGACCAATGCGCGAAGGCTATCCACCGCAAAGTCGGGTGTTCCCATGAACACGATACGCAAATCTTCTTTTTTCATGTATAGTGATTAATCTGCGGAGAAGTTCTCGACCAGTACTTCCCGGTATGAATTGAATATTTTTGATTTCGACATGAATCCGATGTAACGTCCGTCATCATCAACGACAGGAAGGTTCCAGGCTTTCGTGTCGTCGAAAGTGCGCATCACCTGATCCATGGGCGTATTGATCCGGAGTTTGGCCGGCGCAGAGACCATGAAAGTCGAGACATGGAAACGGCTGTACAGTTCCGGACGGAACATGATGTTTCGGATATTATCAAGCAAAACTACGCCCAGCAAGACGCCACGGTCGTCCACAACAGGAAACATGTTACGCGTACTTTTTGCTATCACCTTCACGACATCGCCCAAGGTCATTTTGGGTGAAACCGTCTGGAAATCCTTTTCGATCACACTCTCGGCATTTAGCAAAGTCAATACGGCACGATCTTTATGGTGCGTGAGCAATTCCCCTTTCTGAGCCAGACGCATCGAATAGATGCTGTGAGGTTCGAAGGTGATAATGGTAAGATACGAGCCGATGCTGACAATCATCAACGGGAGGAACAGTTCATAACCACCTGTAAGTTCGGCAATGAGAAACACACCGGTCAAGGGCGCATGCATGACACCGCTCATAATTCCAGCCATTCCCAGCAATGCGAAATTCTTCTCGGAGAGATAGGTCGTGAAGGGGAAGAAATTTAAAAAATGTGCAAAGATAAATCCTGCGATACATCCCAAATACAAACTCGGTGCAAAAATACCGCCACAACCACCACCGGCATTGGTCGCACTGGAAGCGATTGGTTTGGTAAGAATAATCAAAAACAGGAAGATGATAACGCCCCAATAGGTATCATTGAATCCATAAAACAAACTCCCGTCCATGATATGATAAAACTGCCCATCAAGCAATGATCCAATCGTATCATAACCTTCACCATAAAGTGGAGGAAAGACGAAGATACATAAACTAAGCAGTACGGAAGCCAATAAGAACTTCTTTCGATAAAGACCCAATCGTCGATACACGCCCTCAATCTTGATCATCACACGAGTGAAATAGAGAGAGACGAGACCGCAGAAGATGCCGAGAATGCAGACATAAGGAATACGCTCCATGGCAAACACTTCCGTCTGAGAGAACTGGAACATAGCCTGCGTTCCGGTCAGGACATAAGAGACGGTAGCCGCGGTAACTGATGAGATAAGCAACGGCATCACTGACGACATCGTCAAGTCAAGCATCAATACCTCAATGACGAAAACGAGCCCCGCGATCGGAGCTTTGAAAATGCCGGAAATGGCACCGGCAGCGCCACAACCAACCAGCAGCATCAACGTCTTCTGTTCCATTCTAAACAGCCGGCCCAGATTGGAACCGATGGCTGCACCGGTCAAGACGATAGGTGCCTCTGCTCCGACAGATCCACCGAATCCGATGGTCACGCCGCTGGCGATCACAGACGACCATACGTTATGAGGCTTTATGCGGCTTTTCCGCTGAGAAATGGCATAAAGAATCTTCGTAACGCCATGACTGATATCATCTCGAACGATATATTTGACAAACAATCCGGCAACCAGAATACCGATGACCGGATAGATCAGATAGAAGTAGTTGACTTTGTCGGGTGAGAATCCCGAAGTAAGATTTTGCTGGATAAAGCTGATAAAGAGTTTCAATACATAGGCTGACAGGGCAGTGAGAATCCCCACGAAGAAGCTGATAACCAAGATGAAATGTTTCTCTTGGATATGCTTTTCTCTCCAAAGGAGAAAGCGATAGAACAGACCTTCTTTTCCCATATTTGTATTCAGCCTCAGCGTGCCATCAACGACAATGTTTCAAACTGTGAACAAAAATAGATATTATGAACGAGAAAAAAAAGTTTTGTTATTCCCTTTCCTCATGAATAGGAAGGACTACGTAAAAATCAGAACCTTCTCCGACCTTGGATACAACGCCGATTTCACCCTTCATCTGCTCCACGAGTCCACGGCTGATAGCCAATCCTAAACCGACACCAGCTGTCCAATCGTTGAGTTGTACGAAACGTGAGAAAATATCGTTCACCTTGTCCTCCGAAATGCCTTCTCCCGTATCTTTCACATCGAAACGCACGGTTTCTCCTATCTTGACATAACCGAAGGTGATGGATCCGTGCAACGTATGCTTGATGGCATTGCCGATCAGATTGTTGAGAACCTGCAACAACCTGCCTCGATCGCCCGTAAACACAATGGGTTCACATTCCGTCAGTATCAGTTTCACACCATCAGGCATTCTGATTAGAGTTGATTCATACAATTCATGCATCATGGGAACAAGTTCGAAAGGAGTTTCTTTAAGCAACAGTTTGTTGGATTCCAGTTTGGACAGATCGAGCACATCTTTCACCAGACGTTGCATCAGTTCGTTATTGCTGTGAATAATGTCCGCATAGTTCTTTCTCTCCTCCACATCATTCGATTCAACAAGCAATTGAGAGAAGCCATCGATCACATTCAAAGGCGTCCTTATCTCATGATTCATATTGGCAAGGAAAGCAGACCTCATGTTGGCCTCATCTTCTGCCGCTTTCCGTGCAGCCATAGCCAAGCGTGTGTTCCTCCGATAAAAGACAACAGCAAAAATCAGCAGCACAATGATAATTCCAAGACTCACACTGCCCCATCGCATCATCTTCATATTGGCTTGGTCTTTTTGCGTGAGGAGCTGCATCTCTTTGTTTTTCACCTCGAGCTTGTTTATATCGAGCTTCGATTGCAGATCTGCCAGCTGCGAGTAATAATTCGAATCATTGATGGAATCTTTCAAGGCAGTATAACTTCTATAAAGCGCCAAAGACTCCTTGTATTTCCCCATATCACTCAGAATACGGCTCTTCGTCTCAATCACGGTAAGCATGTTCGAGACATTATGTGATTTGACATATACGCCAATCAGCGTATCGGCAGCCGTCACAGCCTTTTGGAAGTCTCCGGATTTATAATAATAAAGCATCCAAAGATACTTCGAGACAAGTGGATCCAGATGATATTCCTCAATAATCGGGTCGAGTTGCTTGAGGTCTTCCAGCATTAAAGAAGCATTCGGATAATCATAATGCATCAATGC
>CAZIVE010000084.1:6470-11899 GCA_964542435.1 uncultured Parabacteroides sp. | reverse complement strand
TCTAATGACTTATTGTTATCGGACAGCAATAATTTATAGATATATAGATGTTACGGTTGTTTCTTACCTAAGAGTATGTTCTCAATGACACCGACAAACTCTTCGCGAGGAAGTGCACCGACTGCCATCTGCGGTTTGCCTTTCATCGGGACAAAGAGATAAGTGGGAATGGATTGAATTCCGAACGCTTCGGCCAAATCCTTGTTCTCGTCGATATTGACTTTGTAAACGACGATCTGATCTTTGTAAACGCCAGCAAGATCTTTCAGAATAGGAGCAACCATACGGCACGGTCCGCACCAATCTGCATAGAAATCGACAATGCAGGGCTTCGTACCTTCATAGACGAAGTTTGATTTGTTCTGTTCGTAGTTGAAAACCTTCATGAGAAACGAGGTTTTATCGAGCGTAACGACGACGCCTTCGCTGTTTGCCGCAGTATTGTCAGCCGGTTTTCCACCATTCTTGGCAGATACGGTACAACTAACGAGTGCCAGTACCAGTGTCAGGAACAAAAGATGTTTTAGATATTTCATATTGTATTCTATTTCTTTGGCAACAAAAATAAGGAGTAATTTCACTGTTCGCTTTCGCTGCGTAGTTAAAAAACAAAAAGAGGAGCGAAAACAAATCAGCTGAAGATGACGGTCTTGTTTTTATAGGTCAGAACCTTGCGCTCGATATGCTTGCGCACGGCGCGTGAAAGGACGATCTTCTCAAGATCCTTGCCTTTGGTTACCAGATCTTCAATGGTGTCTTTGTGTGTAATGCGAACCACATCCTGTTCGATGATCGGTCCGGCATCCAGTTCTGTTGTCACATAATGGCTAGTGGCTCCGATGATCTTCACACCCCGTTCGAAAGCCTGGCGGTAAGGACTGGCTCCGACGAAGGCCGGAAGGAAAGAGTGGTGAATGTTGATGATGCGATTGGGATATTCGTTGATGAGATGTTCCGAAATGACCTGCATATAACGCGCCAATACGATGAAGTTGATATGGTTGGCTGCCATCAGTTCAATCTCTTTGGCTTCCTGTTCCTCCTTCGTCTCTTTTGTGATGGGGAAGTGGTAGAAGGGAATGCCGAAACGTTCGCCTACATGACGCAGATCGTCGTGGTTGCTTATGATGAGCGGTATGGAGACGTTCCATTCGCCGGCTGTGTAGCGGGCGAGCATGTCATATAGACAATGAGACAGTTTGCTGACGAAGATAGCCATGCGCGGTTTCTCATCTGAGAAGTAGAGTCGGAAGCTCATGCCGTATTTATGGGCATAGAGCGTGTCGAAATAATCGTAGATCTTATCTTTCGGGATCAAAAACTCCTGGAGTTCCCATTCCAGTCTCATGAAAAAGATATTCTCCACATGATCGACATATTCGTCGAGATATACGATATTGCCTTTGTTGACACTGATGAAGCTGGTCAAGTCAGCAACGATTCCCGGTTGATCCGGACAGTGAAGCAATAATTTAGCAGTACTCATCATTCCTATTTGTTAAGTTGTTATTTATTTTCGTCCTTGTATCTTGAAAGTGCGATGGACATCTGATCGGGGCAGGAGGTACCTTTTCCATTGCAGTTGATACCTTGGAGACGTTTGATGGCTTCATCCACCTGCATGCCTTTCAGTAATGCGCAAATCCCTTGACTGTTGCCTTGACATCCTCCGAAAACCTGTGCGTTGAGGATGATTCCCTCTGCAACGTCGAAGATCATCAGTTTGGAACAAACGCCACCTTGAGGAACGTAAACGATACGTTGTGTATCCATGATTTCAGATTCGTTTTTTCTTGCATCGCGCAAATTTAGAAATTATTTATCTACATTTGTGCGTTGATAAAAAGAAAAGCGATTGCAATATGACTTATGAACAAACGCTCCAGTTTCTCTATTCAAGCCTGCCGGCTTATGAGCATTCAGGAGCAACCGCATACAAGCCCGGACTTGGCACAAGTCTCGCCCTCGATGATTATCTGGGCCGACCTCACCAAGCGTATAAGACGATCCACGTGGCAGGTACGAATGGAAAAGGTTCCGTCTGTCATCTGCTCGCGGCTATCTTGCAGCAGCAAGGGTTTAAGGTCGGTTTATATACCTCTCCGCATCTGGTGGATTTCCGTGAACGTATCCGTGTCAACGGTGAGAAGATCCCCGAGGATTATGTAACGAATTTCATTCTTCGTAATCGTGTTTTCTTCGAACCTCTCCTTCCTTCCTTCTTCGAGATGACTTCCAGCATGGCTTTCGCCTATTTCCGTGCCGAAAATGTGGATTATGCCATTATTGAGACTGGTCTTGGCGGACGTCTTGACAGTACCAATATCATCACGCCGGTCATGAGTGTCATCACCAATATCAGTATGGATCACATGCAGTTTCTCGGCGATACGCCCGAGAAGATCGCTTTCGAAAAGGCCGGCATCATCAAGCCGAATGTGCCTGTTGTCATTGGTGAAAATGACAATCCGAAAGTGAGTGCCGTATTCATCCAGAAGGCAAAGGATCTGAATGCACCTATCTGCTTTGCTTCCGACAGTGATGTCGTGAAAGAGATGAAGTTGGAGAAGGGACATTGGATGCTCCAATCCACAGACTTCGGAATGATAGAGGACGAACTGGGCGGCGAAGCGCAGGAACGAAATGCCGTCACCGTGTTGCAGGCTTTGCGTGTGCTGGCACAGTCACAGGAGATAAAGATATCAAGCCGCGCTGTCGTCGAAGGATTCCGTCACGTTGTGGAACAGACCGGACTGATGGGACGTTGGCAGACGTTGCAAGAAAAACCGCTCGTTATCGCTGACACCGGCCATAATACCGGAGGATGGAAATACAACGGAAAACAGCTGCAGGCAATGATCGATAAAGGGATGAGAATCCATCTTGTGGTGGGTATGATGGCAGACAAGGACATCGAAGGCGTCCTGAAGCTGATGCCTAAAGATGCTACTTATATTTTCACGGCCGCTTCCACGCCGAGAGCCATGCATGCAGACCAATTCGCATCTTTGGCTGCCAGACAAGGATTGAAGGGAACGATCGTTCCGAGTGTTAAAGAGGCTGTCGGCCGCGCCATGGCAGAGACGAAGTCGGACGAGATGATCTTCATCGGAGGCAGCACTTACGTTGTGGCAGAAGCCTTCCCTTTATTTCAAACAGAACAAGTATAGATAGAACAAACCCATCAAAAAGAATAAATCTTAAAATAGAGAATAATATCATGGTAGAACAGATTCAACGTAAACTGAGCGAATCGAAGACGGCCCGTTGGTGCGTCCTTTCTCTCGTAGCCTTTACAATGTTATGCGGTTATTTCATCACGGATATGATGGCACCGCTTCAGGATTTACTGCAAAGTCCGACAAGTGCCGGCGGTCTCGGATGGTCGGCCAGTGAATATGGAACCTTCACCAGTGCATATGGCTGGTTCAATGTGTTCTTGTTGATGCTTATCTTCGGAGGAATGATCCTCGACAAGATGGGTGTGAAATTCACCGGACTCATGGCAACCTGTATCATGATTGTGGGTGTATTCATCAAATGGTTCGGAATTTCTCATACCTTCGATGGTGCAACGGTCAGCATCCTAGGATCTGACTGGAAGCTGCAGTTGCTGGTCGCTTCACTTGGCTACGCTACCTTCGGCGTTGGTGTGGAAATTGCCGGTATCACTGTTTCAAAGATTATTGTCAAATGGTTTAAGGGAAAAGAGATGGCATTGGCCATGGGCTTGGAAATGGCTACGGCTCGTATCGGTACGGGACTTGCCATCGGTGTAACGCCTTTCCTGAGCCGTGCATTGGGCAACTCTATCAGCAAACCGATCTTCGTTGGATTGATCCTGCTTTGCATCGGTCTTCTCTCTTTCATCACATTTGTCGTCATGGATACGAAACGCGACAAGCAGGATGCTGCTGAAGCTACCGACGAAGATAAAGAGGAACCGTTCCGCGTGCGTGATATCTTGGATATCATCAAGCTGAAGGGATTCTGGTATGTTGCTTTGCTTTGTGTGCTGTTCTATTCAGCTGTCTTCCCCTTCCTGAAATATGCACCGAACCTGATGATTAATAAATTCGGTATCTCGCAGAGTCTTTCTGGATTGATTCCGTCTATTCTTCCTTTTGGAACCATTCTGCTGACTCCCTTCTTCGGAAATCTTTATGACCGCAAAGGAAAAGGTGCAACGATCATGGTGATTGGTGCCATCATGCTGGTATTCATTCACGCCATGTTCTCCATCCCGTTCCTGGACAATTGGCTGATTGCCTTGTTCCTTGTCGTATTGCTGGGCATCGCCTTCTCACTGGTTCCTTCAGCTATGTGGCCTTCTGTTCCGAAGATCATTCCCGAGAACAAACTCGGAACTGCCTATGCACTGATCTTCTGGGTTCAGAACTGGGGATTGATGGGTGTTCCTTATCTGATTGGTAAAGTGCTCAACGCTTATTGCCAGACTGGCATCACTCCGGAAGGTAAGCCGACTTTCGACTACACGTTGCCTATGATCATCTTCACCTGCTTCGGTATTCTTGCATTGGTCATCTCTCTGCTGCTGAAGCGCGAAGACCGCATCAAAGGTTACGGTTTGGAACAGCCTAACATTAAGAAATAGCATATCTCTTTGAAATGATCTGTTTCCCGAATGCGAAAATCAATTTAGGACTGAACGTAGTAGGAGTGAGGCCCGACGGTTATCATAATATTGAGACTGTCTTTTGCCCGATTCCGCTGCGCGATGCTCTCGAGGCGATTCCGCTCCGTCAGGGAACAGATCATTTTTCATCTTCCGGGATCGTCGTGGATGGTCCTCTGGAAAACAATCTGGTGATGAAGGCGTTGAAACTTCTGCGCAGTCGTTACTCTTTTCCCTCTTTGGATATTTATCTGCATAAGTCCATTCCTTTTGGTGCCGGATTGGGAGGCGGATCGGCAGATGCGGCTTTCTTTCTCAAGCTGGTCAACGATCTCTGTCGGCTGCAGATCGACGATGACACTTTACGTCAACTCGCTGGAGAACTGGGTGCCGATTGTCCATTCTTCATCAACAACAAACCGGTCTTTGCAAAAGGCATAGGCAATGAGTTTGAAGACATTCCTTTCGTTCTCGAGGAGATGTTCTTTTATCTGGTCAAACCGGATATTGCGGTTTCCACTCGCGAAGCGTATGCCGGCATTCAACTGAAGGAACCTGAAGTTTCGCTGAAAGAGATCATCCGCAAACCCGTCGGACAATGGTGCACGGCGATGCGTAATGATTTTGAAGAAAGTGTATTCCTCAAACATCCTGCCATTGGACAGATCAAACAAAGCCTTTACGATTTGGGCGCCACGTACGCCTCCATGTCAGGATCCGGATCGTCCGTCTTCGGATTGTTTAAGAACAAACCTCAGATTCCTGACACCCTTTTCCATGGATGCTACACCTT
>CAZIVE010000084.1:1965-6370 GCA_964542435.1 uncultured Parabacteroides sp. | reverse complement strand
CATGAAACTTTATATCCTCTGATTGGGCATCTGAAAGAAATGGTTAACTTTGTGCTCGAAAACAAATACAAAGGATAGTATGAGCGAAATCAAAACGGAAGAAGAGGGTAAAAAAAGCCTGAACTTCATTGAAGAGTTTGTAGAAGAAGACCTCGCAGCAGGTAAGAACGGTGGACGTATCCAGACTCGTTTTCCACCGGAACCCAACGGATATCTTCATATCGGACATGCCAAGGCAATCTGCCTCGACTTCGGTATTGCTGAGAATTACGGAGGCGTCTGCAATCTCCGGTTCGACGATACCAATCCTTCTAGAGAGGATGTGGAATATGTCGATTCCATCAAGGAGGACATTCAATGGCTCGGTTTCCATTGGAATCATATCTATTATGCTTCAGACTATTTCCAGCAGCTTTGGGATTTCGCCATCCAACTGATCAAGGAGGGAAAAGCGTACGTCGATGAACAGAGCGCAGAGGTGATTGCCCAGCAGAAGGGAACGCCTACGCAACCCGGCACGGAAAGTCCCTATCGCAACCGTCCCGTCGAGGAAAATCTCGATCTCTTCCGCCGTATGAACGAAGGGGAATTTGAAGAGGGTTCGATGACGCTGCGTGCCAAGATCGACATGGCTAATTCGAACATGCATTTCCGCGATCCGATCATCTATCGTATCATCAAACATCCGCATCACCGCACTGGTACGAAATGGAAGGCTTATCCTATGTACGACTTCGCACACGGACAGAGCGACTATTTCGAAGGCGTCACTCATTCACTCTGTACACTTGAATTTGAGGTTCACCGTCCCTTATATAACTATTTCATCGACCTGCTCAAGAAGGATGACAACTATCGTCCGCGACAGATCGAGTTCAACCGTCTGAATCTTACCTATACCGTGATGAGCAAACGTAAATTGCTGCAACTCGTCAAAGAGGGTTTGGTCAATGGCTGGGATGATCCTCGTATGCCTACTATCTGCGGATTTCGCCGTCGTGGTTATACGCCGACTTCCATTCGTACCTTCATCAAATCCATTGGTTATACGAAATATGACGGGACGATCGATGTCTCTCTGCTCGAACATGCCATTCGTGAAGAGCTGAATGCAACGGCTCCGCGCGTTTCGGCTGTGCTTCATCCTGTCCGTCTTGTCCTTACCAACTATCCGGAAGGACAGACTGAAGAACTGACTGCCATCAACAATCCTGAAGATGAATCGGCCGGTTCGCATACCATTACCTTCGCCCGTGAACTTTATATCGAAAAGGACGACTTCATGGAAGAGGCTCCGAAAAACTATTTCCGTATGACTCCAGGTCAGGAAGTACGTCTGAAAAATGCCTATATCGTCAAATGTACCGGATGCAAGAAGGATGAGAACGGCAATGTCGTTGAGGTCTATGCCGAATATGAACCAACAACGCGCAGCGGCATGCCTGACAGCAACAAACGCGTGAAGGGAACGCTCCATTGGGTTTCTGTAGCTCACAGTGTTGCGGCTGAAGTGCGTCTCTATGACCGTCTCTTCAAGGTTGAGAATCCGGCAGACGAAAAGGATGTCGATTTCCATGATCTGCTCAATCCCGATTCTCTGACTGTTCTTCAGCAGTGTTATGTGGAGAAGGAACTTCTGAAGGCCAAGCCGTTGGATCATTTCCAGTTCCAGCGCATCGGCTACTTCAATCTCGATCCCGATTCCAAGGCCGATCATCTCGTCTTCAACCAAACGGTTTCGTTGAAAGACACCTGGAGTAAGATTAGCAACAAGAAATAGTACTGAATGAAAGGAAAAGAGCTCTTACAACGCTGTGTGGAAGCACTCGAATCGGGCAATGAACCCTATTTCGATGCTGAAGAGTTTTGTGACATGCTCGATTATATCGAAGCTTCCGAAGACTTTACCTATTATGATCAAGTCCTCGCGCTTGCTTTGCGGCTTCATCCTCACGACGATGCTCTGCTCATTTTCAAATGCAAGCAGTATATCGACAATGCGAAATATGACAAGGCGCTTGAACTGCTCAATCAGCTCAAACAGGCCGATAGTCAGGATCGCGATGCTTTGCTCATGCAATGTTATTGCTGTATGAAGAAGTATGACAAGGCGGTAGAGATCATGGATCTGCGCATCAAACAGAAGGTGCCCTATTTGGAGGATCTCTTCGAATTTGTCGCTCCCATCCTGAATGATCTTGATATGCATCAGGAGGCGCACAACTTCATTAATAGAGGAATAAAGCTCTTTCCCGACAGTGACATATTGAATGAGGAGCTTTGCTTCGCCCTCGAGGCGGAAGGAAATTTTAAGGAGGCTATCGCAGTCTGCAACCGACTGATCGATAAGAATCCGTTTGCTTACAATTATTGGTTTTCGCTGGGACGTCTTTATTCTCTGGACAACAACTACGAGAAGGCTATCGAAGCTTTCGACTTTGCCTTGGCATGCGATGATTCTGATATCGACCTGAAGCAGCTTCGTGCCTATTGTCTGGTGGCCAATGGCAATTACCAGCTGGCTGTCACTGCCTATCTCGACATCATCGAAAGCTGCAGCCCCGACGATCATGATACGCTTCTTCAGGCCAAGCAAATGTTGGGTGAATGTTACACCCGCCAGCGTCAATATGAGGATGGCTATAAGGTCCTGAAAGAGGCACTGAAGAATCCTCAAGGTTTGGACGACGGCGCACATGCCTTCACTTCGTTCATCTGCTGCTGTGTGGAGACTGAACGAGATGAGGAGGCCTATATCACGCTGAAGAAAGCCATCAAACTCTATCCCGATGATCTCCAACTGCAGATTGTACATTCACTGCTGATCATGGCCCGGAAATCCGAACTGATGAGCAACCTGGTAAATATGCTGCTTGAATCGATGGTCGGTTCGGCTCCTGATCTGGAAAACTATGCGTTGTCATCATGCCTGAGCGATGCTGACCTGAAGGGAATTGAGTATCTTCGCAAAGGAGAAGCTCAGAAGGCGCTGATCTATTTCCAGAAGCTGGCGAAGAAACATCCTGAGATGCCTTTCCTGCATATCCATTTGGCTACAGCCTATGCGTTGCTCAACCAGTCGAACAATTCGCAAACGGAACTGCAGAAGGTTACCTTTGACGAATTGGAAGAATATATCCGCCAGCTTCGTATTTTGGATGAGGAAGAGGGAGAAAAAGAGGAGAATGATGACGATTTTTCCGATTCGGTTTCTTCTCGTAAAGAAGGACTTGCCATCCATTTCGTTGAACTATCCGCATTGGCTAAGGAGTATTTAATTAATAGAGAGAACAAGAATTAAATGGAACGTGATCTGAAAGGTTATGGGATGTTGCTCCTGAAAGGAATGGGAATGGGAGCAGCTGACGTTGTGCCCGGCGTTTCTGGCGGTACCATCGCTTTTATCGTCGGTATCTATGAAGAGTTGATCAACTCGATCAAAAGTATAAACTTTTCCGCATTGAAACTGCTGTTGACGGGACATCCTATCGCTTTTCTGAAGGCGATCAACGGATTCTTCCTTCTCTCGGTGGTCTGCGGCATTGGAATCAGCATTTTCTCGCTGGCGAAGCTCATCACGTGGCTGCTCGTCAATCAGCCGGTTCTCGTGTGGGCCTTCTTCTTCGGACTTGTACTCGCTTCCACTTGGTTCGTTTCTAAAGATATTACGCGCTGGCGTTGGGGCACATGGCTGGCTTTCATCATCGGCGCTGTCATTGCCTATTACATCACTATTGCGACGCCCACCGAGACGCCGACCAATCTTCCGTTTATCTTCCTTTGCGGCGTGATCGCCATCTGCGCCATGATCCTGCCCGGAATCTCCGGCAGTTTTATCCTCGTATTGATGGGAAAATATTTCTATATCATGGAGGCCGTGAAACAGCTCCATTTCTCCATTCTGATCACCTTCGCCTGTGGCGCCATCATCGGTATCACCGCCTTTTCGCATGTTCTCAGCTATGCGCTCCGCAAGTTCCATAATGTTACGCTCTCTGTTCTCACCGGCTTTATGCTAGGCTCACTCAATAAGGTGTGGCCGTGGAAAGAGACCGTCGAAACGTTCGCCGGAGGACAGAAATTCACGATGGAGAACAACGTCATGCCCAACGAACACATCTTGTCTGCCATCGCACTGATGCTGCTTGGCTTTGTCATTGTTTGGTTCCTTGAGTATCTTTCTAGTCGAAAAAAATAATCACATCCGAAATCATCCGCGAAATCGCACCGCAGGTTTCAAATAATCAGCTTGTGGTTTCGAAATTGAGTATGTAGCAAGAAACATCGCGGCAACAATGCAGCGGGAACTAATCCGGTAGGAAACATCGTGGCAACAATGCAGCGGAGACCAATCCGGCAGGAAACATCGCGGCAACAATGCAGCGGAAGCCAATTCGGCAGGAAA
>CAZIVE010000084.1:0-1865 GCA_964542435.1 uncultured Parabacteroides sp. | reverse complement strand
ATCGCGGCAACAATGCAGCGGAAGCCAATTCGGCAGGAAACATCGCGGCAACAATGCAGCGGAAGTCATTCCGGCAAGAGATAGCGCGGTAACAATGTTTCCAGACTCTGTTTCGTTGGAAAATCTCACGAAGTTTTCCATTCTCGTTTGTCTTTTCGTTTGGCAAGTAGTATCTTCGCCTAATCAAATCGATACCGAATGAAAGCATTCCTCAGACAAATTGCAGAGCTTTTCTGGCAGCAGAAGGGAGCGGCGGTGAGCCGTCTGGCTTTTGTGTTCCCCAACAGACGCGCCGGATTGTTTTTTCAGAAATATCTTTCGGAAGAGGCCGACCGTCCTTTGTTCTCCCCGAAGATTCTCACCATCAGCGATCTCTTTACTCAGCTGAGCGGATTGAGGCCGATTGATCACATCAGCCTACTTTTCCGTCTGTACGACATTTATATCCGACAAAGTAAACGAGAGGAGACTTTCGATCAGTTTCTCTATTGGGGCGAGATGCTGCTCAATGACTTCGATGATGTGGACAAATACATGGTCGATGCCAAGGCTCTTTTCTCCAATATCGGCGACCTGAAGCAAATCGAGGAGACTTTCGGATACTTGGATCCGCAGTTGGTGGAGACACTCAAAAGCTTCTGGCATTCGTTTTGTCTAAAGGAGAAGGATGTCAATCAAAGAGAGTTCCTCTCGATGTGGCAGCTGCTCTATGACATCTATTCAGAACTGCGCAAAGGTCTGCTGGCCGAAGGAAAGGGTTATGAAGGAATGATCTTCCGCGAGGTCGTGGAACGTCTGGAGGCTGAGGAACAACTTGAACTGCCTTACGAACAGGTTGTCTTCGTTGGACTGAACGCCATGAGCCGTTCGGAGGAGATGCTGCTTGACCTGCTCCGAGACGGAAAGAGAGCCGATTTCTACTGGGATTATGATTCGCCATGCGTCACAGATGTGGACAATAAAGCCTCATTCTTTGCGCTGCGCAACGTGAATCGTTATCCGTCGCTATATCCGCTGCCTAAAGAGTTACGGAGTGAAGCGACGAAAGTGGAGGTAATTGCCATCCCTGGTTCCATCGGACAGGCCAAGCAGTTGAGTAATCTGTTGGAGCAGATTTGTGGTGAAGGCACGTTGGACGATGAGACGGCGCTTCGGACAGCTGTCGTGCTTCCCGACGAGCGGATGCTTATTCCTGTGTTGAACTCCATTCCAGAGAAAATCCGTCATATCAATGTCACGATGGGTTATCCGCTGAAAGATACGCCGATTTCCGTGCTGATAGATCTCATCATTAGTCTTCAGAAAAATATCTCCTGGGAACAGGGGAAATGCTGTTTCTATTACCGTGATGTCATGTCCGTTGTCAATCATCGTTATGTTGCGCTGTCGTCAACAGAGATGGCGAACAAACTGATGAATGCGATCTTAAAAGGCAACATCGTGCACGTTCCGGAGGAGATGCTCAAAGATACGCCCATATTCTCCTGCATCTTCCATTTTGTAGAACATGCTTCGGACTTCTCCAACTATCTGATTGAGATCATCGAAGCTCTGAATGCGCAGCTTCCGGAAGTTCAGAACGATGAAGAACTCTCGGCTGCCGAGCAGCTTCATCGGAATGCTGAAAAGGGATTCCTGTTTAAATACTACACGGTCGTCAACCGCATGAAAGAGGTTATGACGCAGGTGCATGTGGATATCACGCTCGACACCTATTACCGTATGCTCAAGAAGATGATCGACGGCGTGACCATTCCCTTCGTGGGTGAACCGCTCAGCGGACTTCAGATCATGGGCGTGCTGGAAACGCGTGCTTTGGACTTCGACCGTGTGATCATTCTTTCCATGAACGAAGGTATCTTCCC
>CAZIVE010000083.1:4485-12020 GCA_964542435.1 uncultured Parabacteroides sp. | reverse complement strand
ACCACTTCGGACCCGGAAAGCATAAGTTGCGGCGTTAAAGATACCTTTCCAGGTAATAAAATCAAGACATGATCTTGGAGTTAAAGCAATTGATGACGCCGATACACTCCACAGGAATGAAGCATTCAACTATTATTCTATTCTCAAACACGAGTAAATTCTATCCATGAAATCGGCCGCTTCAAGAAACGTTTTTCTGAAGCGGCCGTACTTAAACTAAACGGAATCACAAACTGCTAAAAAAACACAAACGAGAGATTAAATTTTGGTCACAAATTACTATTGGCTTCTTAGTCATTACAAAATTCACCTTTTTCCTTCCATCCTATTCTCTCTTTGCATTAAAACGAAAGATGAATACCTTAAAACGAATTTTGAATTCCTTAAAGACGAAATTGCCCACAAAAAAACCTCCTCCGAATCGAGATGCGGATCTCGCCTTCAGAGGAGGATTTCTATGATTTCAGACTGAACGTCGTTCAAAAAGAGGAATGAATCAATTCAAGTAGATAATTATCAAGAATCGTCATTGCAGCCATTGATTCGACAATCGGAACAGCTCTCGGAAGCACACACGGATCGTGACGGCCACGGGCTTTGAAGACCACATCGTTCCCTTCCCTATCAACAGTCTCCTGCTCCATCAATATCGTTGCGACCGGTTTGAAGGCAACGCGGAAAAAGATATCCTGTCCGTTGCTGATGCCGCCTTGAATGCCGCCCGAATGATTGGTTCGCGTTTGGATGTGGCCGTTGTCATTAAAGAAACGGTCGTTCAGTTCGCTGCCTCTGTGGAAGGCAGACTCAAAACCTTCACCATACTCAAAGCCTTTCACTGCATTGATACTGAGCATTGCTTCACCAAGAGCCGCATGCAACTTGCCAAAGACCGGTTCACCCAAACCAACGGGAACACCTTTGATGACGCCTGTGATGACGCCGCCAATAGTATCGCCTTTGGAACGAACAGACTTAATCAGTTCCTCCATTTCAGCTGCCTTCTCAGGATCGGGACAGCGTACCATGTTCTGTTCGATGAGCGAGAGATCGTAATCCTTATAAGAACCTTCGAGCTTGATATCACCGACTTGGGAAGTATATGCCACAACCGAGATACCCTTCTTCTTCAGAGCAAGCTTGGCAACAGCGCCGGCCACGCAACGTGCAATGGTCTCGCGGGCAGAAGCTCTTCCGCCACCTCTCGGATCCCGAATGCCATACTTCATCTGATAGGTGTAATCGGCATGCGAAGGCCGATAGAGATCTTTCATGGCATCGTAATCCGAAGAATGCTGATTCTCATTCCAGATGACAAAACCAATAGGCGTTCCCGTCGTTTTCCCTTCGTAAATACCGGAAAGGAATTTCACCTCGTCCGCTTCGTTTCGGGGTGTTGTGATACGACTCTGTCCCGGACGACGACGATTGAGTTCGCTCTGGATAAAATCCAGATCCATTTCAATGTTAGCCGGGCAACCGTCAATCACACCACCGATGGCAGGACCGTGAGATTCCCCAAAAGAGGTAAGTCTGAATATATTCCCGAAGCTGTTCATATACGATTAATGACAATGTCCGCAGCCGTCGTGATGTTCGTGATCGCAACCATCGTGACCACAATCGTCACAGTCGCAACCGCAAGAGGGCTGAGCCGTAAGATTGGCAATTTCTTCTGCGCTCGGATCGTGAACGTCGAGCACCTTTCCTGTAAAATGAAGCGTTTCGCCAGCCAAAGGATGGTTGAAATCCATGACAACGACATCATCCTTTATCTCTACGACCGTACCGTTGATACGATTTCCGTTCGAATCCATCATAGGAAGCGTGTTGTCAACAACAACCATCTTATCATCGAACTTACCGTCCACATAGAAGATGGTCTTGGGAAGTTCCAATATATTCTCTTCTGCACGTTCACCGTATGCATCGGCAGGAGCCAGAATGAAATCGAAATCCTGATCGGCTTCCAATCCGCTCAGTGCCTTCTCAAAAGCCGGGAGCATCAAGCCTGTACCGAAAATAAACTTGAGCGGATTCTCCGCTGTAGCCTGTTCCATCAATTCGCGATCATCGCCTTCGCCAACGTTCAGGTCGTAGCTGACCGCAACGTATTTGTTTGCTGAAATTCTCATCTGATTCTATTTTATAGTTATAAATTGGGCGTAAAGGTAAAGAAATTAATCCGGTTATTTTGCAAAGTGCGAACGGATTGCTTTCTCAAGCTGTACGAATGCCTTCTCCAAGGTTGCACGCGGACATCCCACATTCAACCGCATGAATCCTTCGCCTCCAGGACCGAACATCGTCCCGTCGTTCAATAACAGTCCGGCTTCATTCTCAAACAGACTGACCAAGGACTTCTGATCGAGTCCAAGTCCGCGACAATCCAACCAGACAAGGAACGAAGCTTCCGGCGGATAGACCTTAATCTGCGGAAGATGTTCCTGCATGAATCGGTCCGTATATTTCACATTCTCCACCACATAGGCAATCATCTGCTTCAACCAGTCTGCACCGTTTTCGTAAGCTGCCTTCGTTGCGGTATAGGCAAAGATCGTACCCATCGACATCTCGCTTGCTTCGAGCCAGTCGAAGAACTGCTGGCGGATCTTGTCATCCGGAATGATCACGTACGAGGAGACAATGCCGGCAATATTGAAGGTCTTACTGGGCGCCATAAACACGAGGGAATTGGCAGCCGCCATTGGAGAGACTGTAGCAAAAGGATGATGCGTGTAATTCGGGAAAGCCATCTCGGAATGAATCTCATCAGAGACAATCAGGACATGATGCTTGGCACAAACCTCAGCCAGTTTCTGCAGAACCTCCTTCTCCCAGACAATGCCACCGGGATTATGAGGCGAACAGAGGATAAAAAGCTTCGTGCGCTCATCGAACAGCGTCTCCAGATGCTCAAAGTCCATGGCATAACGACCATCAACCACCTTTAGCGGATTGAAGACGACCTCGCGTCCCATCCGTTGCGGAACCAGACGGAATGGATGATAAACCGGCGGCTGGATGATGACTTTGTCGCCTGGATTGGTGAAACACTGGACTGCAAAACCGATGCCTTTGACAATACCGGGAATATAGCTGATCCAATCTTTCTGGATTTTCCATCCGTGTTTGTGCGAAACCCAATTGATGATCGCATTATAATAAGCATCAGACGCAATCGTATAACCAAAGATCTCATGCTCGCAACGTTTCTTCAATGCATCGACAATGAAATCCGGCGTACGGAAATCCATATCGGCAACCCACAGGGGCAAGAGATCTGTCCGTCCACTTGCTGATTCCATGGCATCATACTTGACACAATCTGTGCCGCGACGCTCTATCTGTAAATCAAAATCGTATTTTTTCATTTTACTATATCTAAACCATCTTTATTCTATTCTTCAGGAAGAGCTCGACGCATGAATCGAATCCAATTGCCTGAAGCAATCTGATTCATATCTTCTTCTTTGTAACCCCGTTTTTCCAACAATGCCGGCAACTTCTGAATGTCGGCAATCGTATGCAGGTCATACGGACATTGCTCTGTTCCATAACAACCATCCAAATCACTGCCTACCGCTGCATGATGCGAATCGCCTGCCAACTGACAGATGTGATCGATATTATTGACCATAATTTCCAGATTGCAGTTCATACCGCGCGGCGTCGATTTGCCACGAACCCAGTTCGGAACCATCATCCAGGCATCGAGTGCGACACCAATCACAGCATCGCGATCTACTAGCCGCTTGATCATCTCATCACTGTATTGCCGATTGTGATTGACAAAGACTCGACAGTTGTTATGACTTGCCCACACCGGACCTTGATACAGATCCAAAGCATCGCCAAAAGCATCGTCGTTGAGATGCGTCGCGTCGAGAATCATCTTCAGGCTGTCCATTCTACGGAGCAGTTCTTTTCCTAATGCATTCAGATGTCCGTGCGCATCCGTACCATTTGCATAACGGCCTTCACCGTAATGAGCAGGCCCCACCGCACGAAGTCCATACTGATACGCCCGTTCTACATATTCCGGCTTGACGAAGGAATCAGCGCCTTCCAGACTCAAGACAAATCCGATCGGTTTGTGCTCGGAGGGAGTTCCGTCATTCCAAAGAGCCAGATGTTCTTCCAGCGCCTTGCGATTGCGTATCATCCGCATCTCGCCCTCCTCTTCCATCTGACGATACCAGGCAAGCTGGCCTTGCGTCTGCGCCCAGGCCTGTTCAGGAGAATGCCATCCGGAAAGCGGACTTTCCGGCGGAACATAACGGCCGATCTGCGTGGCAACGACCAATCCGATATTTCCCTTGCGTAGTTCCGGTAAAGAGACCGTGGCATTGCCACGATCAGGCTTATCATTCATGCCTGCTTCGCGACGGTTGATCTCTTCCACCTCCTGACGCAAGTCGCGATTCCATTCCAACGCATTCATGCTCATGTCCAAATGGGCATCAATGAAAAAAGGTCTATTCATTTATTATATGCTTTTATTCAAACCAAAATATGACGTCCTCGTGCTGAGACTTTCCATGTCATTCCCGCCTTGTGCTCGCTCACCACTGTTGCTTCATCGTAGAGAGCGACAGCCGGACAGATGTGAACAGGAACGCCATAGAGGACATCTCCAATATGATAAGTATTGTCTGTCGGGACTTCCAACACCATATGTTCTTCACTGTGCATTACCGGCACAGCATCCGGAGCATTCAGAAAATGAACCCGAGGCAAAGGATTTTCAGATGAGACAGCTTTGTAACCCAAGTCGATTGTGATGTGTGTATCATCCACTATGGAAATGACACGACAGAGCAGCAAGGCTGCATAGACAAACGGTTCGTCGGGGAAAAGATGTGCGTAGCCCCAATCCCAGAACACGAAAGTTCCCGGACTGCACTCACAATCTTTCTTTTCTTTCGCATAGACAGGAAAAGTAGGCGTACCACCCATGACGAGCGTCATCTTCCTTCCGCATCTCTGTTCCGCATCTTTCAGCACCTGTTCTGCCTGAGCCGCACAGGAAAAATCCTCCTCTTTACGCTTGAGTGGATCAGATTCATGAATCTGTCCGTCGTAAGCATGAATGCCGAGCAATTTCACATGTTCGCAAGAGTGGATCTTTTCAATCAGATGCAACGCACGTTCCGGCTTCACTCCTGTCCTATTCATCCCGACATTCAGGTCAATGAAAAGATTCACCACGACGGAACTCTGTTCTGCCTTCTGTGCGATCGCCTCCAGCGAAGCCTCATTGTCAACCAGGCAAGAGAATCTCGTCGTGGAGAACAACTGGATCAAACAGATGAAACGGGAAATGGCAGGTCCGACAGGCTGATAAGCCAGCAGAACGTCAGGCGCTCCTTCATGAGCGAGCATCTCAGCTTCGGCAATCGTGGCGCATTTAAACTTACAAATCCCAGCGTTGATCATCAGCTGGCAGACAGAAGCCATCTTGTGCGTCTTGACATGAGGACGGAGTCTATCGGCACCGCCTGTCATCTCAATCGCTGCCTGGATATTGGACTTGACTCGATCGGGATAAACCAACAATGCCGGAGAATTGACTCCTCCGACATTATCAATCACATACCAATTGTCTGTTTCTTTCTGTGCCATCAATTGAGCTCCAAGATAGCTTCTACCTCTACAGAAATATTGTCAGGCAATGAACCCATTCCGACAGCACTGCGCGTTCCGACACCATTGTCCGGTCCCCAGACTTTGGCAAACAATTCGCTGCAACCGTTTATCACATAGGGATGCTTCGTAAAATCCGGTGTACAATTGACCATTCCGAACACCTTGACGACACGTTTCACCTTGTTCAGGCTTCCAAGATTGGCCTTGATGGTTGCAAGCATAGCCAGACCGCATTGTTGTGCGACAAGCTTGCCTTCATCGGCTGTCAGTTCGCTACCGATTCTACCCTTCATCTGTGTACGATCGGCTTGAATAGGTCCGTGACCAGAGAGGTAAAGATAATTACCTGATACGAGACAAGGTTTATACACTCCGGCGGGAGACGGTGCGGGCGGCAAAGTCAATCCCAGTTTCTCAAATTCTTCATCAGCATTCCACATAATTGTATTTTTTTAGATTGTCTATTATATAATGAAAGATTTACTCGATAATAAAATGCAAAGTCATGACTCCGATGATTCCGACAACCGAAACAATTGTCTCCATCACTGACCACGTTCGGAAAGTGTCTTTCAGACTCAGATTGAAATATTCCTTGAACATCCAGAAACCGGAATCATTGACATGGCTGAACATCAGACTACCTGCGCCTACAGCCAGTACCATCAGATTTGGATTGACATGCGTCTGCGCCATCAACGGAAGGATTACACTGGCAGCAGTCAGTCCTGCAACAGTCGCAGATCCGATGCAGACGCGGATCACAGCAGCAATAAGCCAGCCAAGGATGAGCGGATGAATCGGTAACTGTTCAAGCGCTGAGGCAAGCTGAGCGCTAACACCACTATCCTCCATGATCTGTTTGAAGATGCCTGAACCGGCAATGATCAGCAAAATCATTGCAATATCCTTGATTGCCTCAGCATAGACATCCATGATCTTCTTCAACGGACGTTTCTGACGGATGCCGAGTGTATAGGTAGCATAAAGCAATGCAATCAACATGACAAAAGAGGGCGAACCGACCAAAGCCACGATGCTCTTGGCCTTCGCTCCCATTGACGGGAAAAGGTAAGGGATAACCGTAGAGATGATCAGAAGGAAAACGGGAAGTGTTGCACTCAACAAGCTGTTGGCAGCTCCCGGCTGACCATATTCATTGGTGACCTCTTTCGGTTCGAACATCGTTGTCGGACCTGTCTTCACATTTTTCAAAGTACTGCCGAACAAAGGTCCTGCAATGATAATCGCAGGAATCGCCAGACACAAACCGTAGATCAAAGTCATACCGATGTTGGCATTGAACAGTCCGACCAAAGCCACAGGTGAAGGATGCGGCGGCAGAAATCCGTGTGTCACAGACAAAGCTGCCAACATGGGCAATCCGATATATACAGCAGGAAGTTTGTATTTATAAACAATGGAAAAAATAAGAGGAACAAGCAGGACGAATCCAATGCCATAGAACAGAGGAATGCCGACTACGAATCCCGTTACCATCAATCCCCACTGAATGTGCTTTGTTCCAAACAGCGAGACCATGACCTCCGCGATCTTCTGTGCGGCTCCACTTTCAGCGACCAGTTTGCCCAACATCGCACCCAATACAATGATGATGGTCAGGCTGCCGAGGATATTTCCGACGCCGTTGTTGATGGATGCAGGCAATTTATCGAGAGGAATTCCCAATGCAATACCTGCGAATATAGAGGAGATGATGAAAGCAATGAAGGCGTTCACCTTGAACAAGGAGATGAGCACAATCAAAATCACCAAACTGAGAATGACAATCAAAAACGACATTGCTCTTTCTTTTTATCTTTATGCAAGGCAAATGTAATGCGTTTTTCGGGAAATGGTGGAGGATTCAATGAAAAGTTGGAGAAAAA
>CAZIVE010000083.1:2114-4385 GCA_964542435.1 uncultured Parabacteroides sp. | reverse complement strand
ATGGAAACAACAAAACGTGAACACATCGTTTGGATGGACGTTGTCCGTCTTGCAGCCATGTTTATGGTGGTCTGCTGCCATTGCACGGATCCTTTCAACTTCTATCCGGGCGATCCTCCAGCCAACATCGACCAAATCAAATTCCTCGGTGCCGCCTACGGAGCATTCCTCCGTCCGTGCGTTCCGCTGTTCGTCATGCTGACGGGCGCTTTGCTCCTGCCGGTAAAGGAAGAGACCTCCATCTTTTACAAAAAACGAATCTTCCGCGTGCTGTGGCCGTTCCTGATTTGGTCGGTGCTCTACAATCTGTTTCCATGGATCACAGGATTGCTCGGCCTTCGTCCGGATGTTCTGGTAGATTGTTTCCCTTATTCCGGTCCGGATGCTATGAAGCAATCATTTGCCGTCTCCCTGAATTACATAGCAAACATTCCACTCAACTTCTCGCTCATCGACGTTCACATGTGGTATATCTATGTACTCATCGGACTTTACCTCTATCTTCCCATCTTTTCTGCCTGGGTGGAAAAGGCTTCCGACAAAGCCAAACTCTGGTTCCTGGCAGCTTGGGGATTGACAACATTGCTTCCCTATTTCTATGAATATGTTTCGGTTTATGTCTGGGGCGGCTGCTCTTGGAACAGTTTCAACATGCTCTATTATTTTGCCGGATTCAACGGGTATCTGCTACTCGGACATTATCTGCGCCGCATCGACTGGTCAACACAGAAAACGGTTCTCATCACGATACCCCTTTTCGTCATCGGTTATTTGGTGACATTCTTCGGATTCAGACATATCACAACATTGCCGCACTATACCAACGAACAGCTTGAACTGTTTTTCACCTACAACAGTCTGAACGTCGTGATGATGACCTTCGCTGTCTTTATGCTTTGCAAAAAGGTAAAGGTGAAAAACGAGATTATCAAACGGATGCTGGCCAATCTGACCATCTGCGGATTCGGAATCTACATGATCCACTACTTCTTCACCGGCCCGAGCGTTCAACTGATGCGAACCATTGGAATTCCTCTTTCCATTCAGATACCTTTGGCTTCTGTCGTTGCATTCGGAACAGCCTGGATTATTGTTTTGATCATCAGGAAAATTGCCGGGAAAAAAGCGAAGATCATTGTGGGATAACAGAAAGAAAGTTGCACCCCAAGCTTTTCAGCATGAGATGCAACTTCTCTATAAATGGACTTCTACCGAATTTACAGTGGATAATCTTCGAAGGCATAGAGAACGGTGGAGAGATAACGCTCGCCGGTATCTGGTAGAAGAGCGACGATCGTCTTGCCTGCGTTCTCCGGAAGTTTAGCCAGTTCAGAAGCAGCATAGACAGCAGCTCCAGCTGAAATACCAACCAATAAACCTTCCTGCTGAGCCAGTTCGCGACTGGTACGAATAGCATCGTTGTCACTTACCGGAATAATTTTATCCACAACGGATGCATTGAAAGTTTTCGGGACGAAACCGGCACCAATTCCTTGGATCTTGTGCGGTCCGGGCTTTCCTCCTTCCAATACGGGAGACGTAGCCGGCTCGACAGCGATCACTTGCACAGCTGGATTGTGTGACTTCAAACCTTCGCCTGTTCCACTAACCGTGCCGCCTGTACCGACGCCAGCGACAAAGATATCTACTTTGCCATCGGTATCACGCCAGATCTCTTCAGCCGTGGTACGTTTGTGAGCGGCAGGATTGGCCGGGTTCTCAAACTGCTGCGGAATGATGGATCCGGGAATGGAAGCATGCAATTCCTCCGCCTTCTTGATGGCCCCTTTCATGCCTTCAGCACCCGATGTCAAGACGACTTCGGCGCCTAATGCCTTCACCAAGTTCCGGCGTTCGATACTCATCGTCTCAGGCATGGTGAGAATCAGCTTATAACCTTTTACAGCGGAAACCAAAGCCAGTCCGACACCTGTATTACCACTGGTCGGTTCAATAAGCGTTGCACCCGGTTTCAGTTGGCCACTTTTCTCGGCAGCTTCAATCATAGCCAATCCGACACGATCCTTGACGCTTCCGCCCGGATTGAAATATTCAAGTTTACCAACCAATTTGGCCTTCAAACCTTTACTTGCCTCAAATTTCGAGAACTCCAGAAGTGGAGTGTTACCGATCAGCTCGGTCAACTGTTTTGCAATCTTTGCCATTGTTTTATGAATTAAATGTTTGTTCCTTTTTACAATTGCAAAGGTACGACAGCACGTCGCCGAAGTCAATCGCATAAGTATGGTATATTTGTGTAACATGGTTGGT
>CAZIVE010000083.1:0-2014 GCA_964542435.1 uncultured Parabacteroides sp. | reverse complement strand
CTTACATCTCCACCTCTTTGCTCAGTCTTATATCTGCTGATGAAGCTCCGAGTTGAACCGTCAGCGTTCCAGGAGTAAAATCAAATGCGTTCTTGGCGGTGTTCCAAAGCTTCAGATCATCCTTGGCAACGATGATTTCAACAGTTTTCGTTTGGCCTTTCGAGATATTGATACGCTTGAAACCTCTCAATCTTTTGGCTGCATCATCTCCCGGGAACTTCACATACAACTGCACCACTTCATCACCGTCGAACTGACCAGAATTGGTAATGTCGGCACTCACCGTCATATTGTCCTTATCCATCTTCACATTCATGTTCTTGTAATCAAAGCTCGTGAAGCTCAATCCGAAGCCGAACGGATAGAGCGATGTACCTTTATAATACATGTATGTACGGCCGTTTCGAATGTTATAGTCCAACATATTGGGCAGTTCGTCAATGCTCTTCAGCCATGTCTGAGTAGTGCGACCGGCAGGATTGAATTTTCCGAACAGCACGTCAGCCAATCCGTGTCCCAATTCCTGACACGACTGAGTGAGATGAACGATGGCCGGCACATGTTCCTGCGTCCAATTGATGGCATAAGGAAAGCTGCTGATCAACGCAACAACGGTATGGCGGTTGGCTTTCATCACCATCTTGATCAGATCCTCCTGTTCCAGCTGGATCGATGCTCTGTCCACATCTTCACGACCTTCGCCGGCGATGATTCCTTTGCCCCAAGGAGAAAGTTCCCAATCGGTGCTACAAGTCGGATTATTCCCTACACATACGATGGCCACGTCTGCCCATGCTGCTGTAGTCTGAGCCAAACCCTCCTTGTCGTTGGGTACGAAACGCACTTCAATGCCATTTGCATCCGCCACTTCTTTGATAGCCATCAGTGGCGTGATTCTGTATGACATCTTGCCACCGTACCAATCACCATAAACCGAATCGCATCTATTTCCGATGACAGCGATCTTCTTGATTTTTTTCACATCCAAAGGAAGGAAACCATTATCATTCTTGAGCAGTACAACCGATTTATCAACCGTCAATCTGACAAGATCCTTCACCTCCTGTTTGGTCCAAGGCTCAACGGTATCTTTTATTCCAATCTCCGAATAGGGATTGTTGATGGGATCATCCATCAATCCCAAACGAAGCAGGATCCGAAGATTCCCCTTGATGTTCTGGTCGAGTTCCTTTTCTGTAACAAGACCTTCATCCAATGCCTTTTTCAAATCCTCTTTATAGGTATCGAGGAATCTCGTCGTACCGGCTTTAACGCAGGCAGCTGCCGCAGAATCCATGTTGGCAAACGCCTTTTGATCTGTTTTCAACATCTTAAAAGCTCCGCCGTCGGTAGTGATCATTCCGTTGAAACCCCATTCTTTCATCAGAATGTTTCTGAGAATCGGATGAATGGTGCAAGGAATTCCGTTATAGGAGTTATATGATGTCATGAGCGCATTGGCTCCGCCTTTGGTAATCCCTTTCATGAACGGATAGGAATAATATTCACGGAAAAGTGTCTCATCAAAGTTCGAAGAGGTATGACCGCGCCCATTCTCGTTACTATTGGCCAAGAAGTGCTTCATCAGCGAAGCCGCACGCCAGTATTTCGGATTATCGCCTTGCATACCTTTAACATAAGCTACAACCATTTCACCATTGAAAAAGGGATCTTCGCCGTAGCATTCCTCGGTACGTCCCCAACGGATATCGCGGCCCAGATCAGCATTCGGAGCCCAAAGGATCAGTCCGCAGATTCTGTTGTATTTCGGATTCTGATGGATGAACCGGGCTTCATAAGACATCTCTTCGGCCACTTTCTTGTGGAGTTCCATGTCCCAAGTCTCGCCCAGTCCATAACCTTGCGGGAAACAGGTAGAAACTTGCTGCTTTCGATTTTTGTCCCAAGCAGCGCCACCCAACACAACACCGTGTATGGCTTCGGTCGCGCCCGATCCATGAACTCCCAACCGTTCTACGCCGCCACCGTTAAACATATCTATTTTCTCATCGAC